>NZ_JBHWBP010000139.1:0-18658 GCF_042735575.1 Streptomyces sp. NPDC059564
CCGGGGGGTCTCGCCGAGGTCGCTGTCGACGCCGCCGCCGGGCAGCAGCCAGCGGTCCGGCTCGCCGTACCCGGGCCGCACCAGCAGCACCCCGCCGGACCGGTCGGTGAACAGCACGTTCGCGGCGGTCAGCGCCTTGGGCCGGGCGGCGCGGTGCCCGGCCTCGTCGTAGCCGCTGGCGTGTTCCAGGGCCACCCGGACCGCCGGGTCGAGGCCCGCGGGCGAGCCGGGCTGGGGGACGCCGTCGACCAGGTGCGCCAGGGAACCGGTGCGCAGCGCGGCCACCGCGGCGCGCAGCCGGGGCGCGATCCGGTCGGGGAGCCGGCGCGCGGCCTCGTCCGGGGGGAGCCAGTGGGCCTCGCTGATCTCGCCGTCGGGAAAGGAGAGGGCGGCGGCGCGGTCGGGGGAGAGCGGGCCCACGAGGTGGACGTGGACCACCAGCGAGCGCCCGAGCGCGCCGGGCGGACAGGAGTCCACGGCCAGCAGCCGGCCGACGGGGACGGACAGGTCGAGCTCCTCCCGCAGTTCGCGGGCGAGCCCCTCCTCCGGGGTTTCGGTGTCCTCCACCGTGCCGCCGGGCAGCTCCAGGCCGTCCTTGTAGGAGGGGGTCAGTACGAGGACCCGCCCGCGGGTGTCCAGCACGACCCCGGTCGCGGCGACGAGCGGGGCGGACCGGGTGGCGTAGTACGCGCGCACGGCGTCGGGGGACGGGGGCGTGTCGGGCGATCCCGGGGGCGGTCCGGCCGGGGACGGGCGGTCGGGCACGGTGGCGGCTCCTGGAGGTGGCGTCGGGTACGGGCGCCCGGGGTACCGGGCATCAGTACCACGATCGCTCCGGGGCGCCGCGGCGGCCCGGCCGGGGTCGGGGCCGGGCCGGCCGACCGGCCCCTGGCAGGGCGCGGGCCTCAGGCCCGGGCCAGCAGGAGGCCGCCCATCGTCACCATGGTCGCGGCGACCAGGCCGTCCAGCACCCGCCACGCGGCCGGCCGCGCGAGCAGCCCGCTGAGCAGCCGGGCCCCGTAGCCGAGCGCGCCGAACCAGATCAGGCTGGCCAGCGCGGCCCCGATGCCGAAGGCCCAGCGCAGGTCGCCCCGGTCGGCGGCGAGCGACCCGACCAGCAGGACGGTGTCCAGGTACACGTGCGGGTTGAGCCAGGTCATGGCCAGGCAGGTCAGCACCGCCGTCCGGGCGGAACCGGCGGTGGCGCCCCCGGTGGCGAGGGACGCGCCCGGGGTGGGGCGCAGCACCCGGCGCGCCGCGAGGACCCCGTAGGAGACGAGGAAGAGGCCGCCCGCGACGGCGACGGCGGTCAGGGCCGCGGGCCAGGCGGTGACGAAGGCGCCGACCCCGGCCACGCCGAGGGCGATGAGGGCCGCGTCGGACACGGCGCAGATGGCGACCACGGCGAGCACGGCGTGCCGGCGCGCGCCCTGGCGCAGGACGAAGGCGTTCTGGGCGCCGATGGCGACGATGAGGGAGAGGCCGGTGCCGAAGCCGGCCAGGGCTGCTGTGGTGATGCCGCTGTTCATGGGTCCGACCGTAGGCAGCGCGTGGCGTATCAGTACAGCTAAAGATTTTTACGTACCCTTAGCGCTCATGATGGACGAGCTTCCCCTGGACCAGGTGCGGACCCTGCTCGCGGTCGTCGACGAGGGGACCTTCGACGCGGCCGCCTCGGCCCTGCACGTGACGCCCTCCGCCGTCAGCCAGCGCGTCAAGGCCCTGGAGCAGCGCACCGGGCGGGTGCTGCTGATGCGGACCAAGCCGGTGCGGCCGACCGAGTCCGGGCAGGTGGTGATCCGCTTCGCCCGGCAGCTGGCCCGGCTGGAACGGGACGCGGGGGCCGAGCTGGGCATGGGGGCCGCCGACGGGCTCGGCCCGGTGCGGCTGCCCATCGCGGTCAACGCGGACTCGCTGGCCACCTGGTTCCTGCCCGCGCTCACCCGGGTGCCGCAGGATCCGCCGGTCTGCTTCGAGCTGTACCGGGAGGACGAGGCCCATACGACCGCGCTGCTGCGCGAGGGCCAGGTGATGGCGGCCGTCACCTCCTCTCCGGACCCGGTCGCGGGCTGCACGGTGCGCGCGCTGGGGCTGGTGCGCTACCTGCTGGTGGCCAGTCCCGGCTTCGCCGCCCGGCACCTGACGGGAGCACTGGAACGGGACCTGCCCGAGGCGCCGCTGATCGTGTTCGACCGGCGCGACGAACTCCAGGACGCCTACGTACGCGACCTCACCGGCGGCGGCGCGGGCGCCTCCCGGGCCCGCCACCAGGTGCCCACCTCGGAGGGGTTCCGGGACGCGGTGGCCGCCGGGCTCGGGTGGGGGCTGGTGCCGCAGGCGCAGGCGGAGCCGCTGATCGCGTCCGGGGCGCTGCTGCCGCTGGCACCGCGGCGCCCGCTGGACGTACCGCTGTACTGGCAGCAGTGGAAGCTGGACTCGCCCGCGCTGGCCCTGGTCGCGGCGGTGGTCGCGCAGAGCGCGTGCGAGGAGCTGCGGCCGGTGTAGTGCGGCGCGGCCCTCCGGGAGGGGAGCCGGGAGGGGGAGACCGCGGGGCGGTGGCAGACTGGCCGCTGATCCGCCGAAGGGGAGTACGTCCTTGTCCATGTTCAGCAACCTGCGCCGGGCCGTGCGCCGCGGCTACCGGCGGGCCGTCGACCTCAGCCACCCGGCCCGCTCCCCGCTCGGCAGCGCCGTCGTCAACTGCCTCGTCTACCGGGACGGAATCCGCCAGGAGGACTGCGCCGAGGTCGAGGAGGCGCTGCGCCGGGTCCGCAAGACGGGCGACGGCTTCGTCTGGATCGGCCTGCACGAGCCCTCGCAGGCGGAGCTCGCCGGGCTCGCCGTGCTGTTCGGCCTGCACCCGCTCGCCGTCGAGGACGCCGTCCTCGCCCACCAGCGCCCGAAGGTGGAGCGCTACGACGACACCCTCTTCGCCGTCTTCAAGACCGTCCGCTACGTCGAGCACGAGGAACTGACGGCGAACAGCGAGGTCGTCGAGACCGGCGAACTGATGGCCTTCGTCGGCGAGGACTTCGTCATCACCATCCGGCACGGCGGCCGGGGCACCCTCGGCCCCGTCCGGGAGGCCCTGGAGGACCGGCCGGAGCAGCTGGCCAAGGGGCCGGCGGCGGTCCTGCACGCCATCGCGGACCACGTGGTCGACGACTACGTGGCCGTCACGGACGCCGTGCAGAACGACATGGACGCGGTCGAGACGGCCGTGTTCAGCGAGTACGGCGGCCGCGGGGACGCGGGCCGGATCTACCAGCTCAAGCGCGAACTCCTCGAACTGCGACGGGCGGTGTCCCCGCTGAGCCGGCCCCTCCAGCACCTGGCCACGGAGCCGATACCGGTCATCCCGGCGGAGGTCCGCGCCTACTTCCGTGACGTCTACGACCACCTGACCCGTGCCACGGAACAGATCGGCGCCTACGACGGCCTCCTCGACTCCGTCCTCCAGGCCCACCTGGCGCAGGTGACGGTCGCCCAGAACGAGGACATGCGCAAGATCACGGCCTGGGCGGCGATCGTCGCCGTCCCGACGATGGTCTGCGGCGTGTACGGCATGAACTTCGACAACATGCCCGAACTGCACTGGACGTACGGGTACCCGATCGTCGTCTGCGTCATGGCGGTCGCCTGCTTCGTCATCCACCGCGGCTTCCGGCGCAACGGCTGGCTCTGAGCGGTGACGGCGGGCCGTGACCGGGCCTGCCCGGACTGGCTCTGACCGGCCCGGACCGGTTCTGAGGGGCCGGTGTCAGAGGTGTGTCCTAGCCTCGGAAGCGAAGGGCTCACACGATCACGCACCACCACGCGGAAGGCGGGCACGATGGCCTCGCTGCCACAGAAGATCACCACGTTCCTGATGTTCGAGGGCAGGGCGGAGGAAGCGCTGACCTTCTACACCTCGCTGTTCGAGGACTCCGAGGTCATCGACATCACCCGCTACGGCGCCGAGGGACCCGGCGAGGAGGGCAAGGTGGTGAAGGCCACCTTCTCGCTCGCCGGCCAGCGGTTCATCTGCATCGACAGCTACGTCAAGCACGCCTTCGGCTTCACCCCGGCGGTGTCGCTCTTCGTGGAGTGCGAGAGCGCCGCCGAGCTCGACGGCCTCTACGCGGCCCTCGCCGACGGGGGCCAGGAGCTGATGCCCGTGGGTTCGTACGGCTTCAGCCCCAGATTCGGCTGGGTCAACGACCGCTTCGGCGTCTCCTGGCAGCTGAACCTGCCCGAGGAGGCCGTGCGGGGCGCCGAGGGGACCCAGGGGGCCTGATCACGGGTGGCGGGCGCGGGCCAGGAAGTGGTCCGGGGTGTCCTCGTACTCCGCGAGGCGCCAGCCCGTCGCCTCCAGCGCCGGGCGGAGGTTCGGCTCGGCGAGGGGGTCGTCGGGGCTGAGCGGGCGGCCGTGCCGGGCGGCCCGTTCGGCACGGCCGGAGGGGTGGAACAGCAGCAGCTCACCGCCGGGCGCGCACACGCGGGCCCACTCGGCGAGTGCGGTGCGCGGCTTCGGCAGGTGGTCCAGCAGCCCGGCGGCGAAGATGCCGTGTACCGTCCCGGCGGCCAGGGGGAGGCGTGCGCAGTCGGCCAGCAGGAGCAGCCGCCCCGGGCCGCCGCGGCCGATGCGGGCTGCTGCCGTGAGCATGGCCGGGGTGAGGTCGACCCCGAGGACCGTGCCGGACGCGCCGACCAGCCGCCGCAGCGCGGGCAGCGCCCGGCCGCTGCCGCAGCCGAGGTCGAGCGCCGTCTGGCCCGGGGCCAGCCGCATCCGGGCCACGGCCGCCTCGTAGGCCGGGGTCTGGTAGGCGAACCTCTCCTCCCAGGCGTCGGCGCGCGGGGTGAAGAAGGCCCGGGTGGCGGTGTGTTCGGCCCGGCCCGCCACGAGCGCCGCGAACCGGCCGAGCAGGCCCCCGGCCCCTTCGCCGGCCGGCGGGGCCGCCAGTCCCCAGGCGCTGCCGCCGACGCGGAAGGCGGGGGCGGCGCCGCCGCCGAGGAGGGGGTCGGCCGCTTCGGGTTCCCGGGGGCCGGGCGATGCCGCCGAACCCGCGGCGCGGGCCAGCAGGGCCGCCCCGCCGCCCAGGGCCAGCACGGGAACCTCGGCGGCGAGCGCCTCCCGCAGCAGCGGCAGCGCCTCGGGCGTGTCCCCGGTCAGCACCAGCCCCTCGATACCCCCCAGCCCCTCCGGCAACGGCTCCCCCGACCAGGGATCACAACGCCGAACCTCGGCCCCCCCCGCAGTGGCGGAGCCGATGACAGCGTCGAGGGCGGCGCAGAGGGCGGGGTTCGGCACGGTGGCCGGGGCCGGGCTGAGGGCGGCGGCCTGCGCCGGGGCCAACGGGTCGAGCGCATCGAGCGGGTCGGGGGCGGGTGGGGGTGCGTGGCGGATCACGACGAGGGCCATCGGCGCCTCCTTGCGTTCGGTGCGCCCGGACGGACGTGATCCGGGGCTGGGGCGTGCATGAGAGCTCTTGCGGCCGTTCAGGGTCGCATGTGCGCAAGGATGCCCCGTCCATGCCCGCATGTGCCAGATCCCGCGCGCGGGACATCGCGGACGACGCGCGGGGCTGCCCTGGCCCCTGGCTCGACGCGCCGGCGCGGCGTAGGCGTCCATGCCGTTACGGGCACTGTGGCCGGCCGGCCGGCCGGGCGAGGGAGCGGGTGTTCGCCGGTCGCGGGCCCCCCGGCTTGGTCGATGATCCGACCGGCCGGCGGAGCGACCGGCGGAGCGACCGGCGGAGCGGTCGGCGGAGCGGCGGATCAGCCGACCGACCTGCCCGGGCCGGTCCGTGGGCTGGCCGGTCTGCCCCGCCCCGGCCGTGGCCCGCTTCGCCTCGCCGCCGCCCCGCCACTGGCCCCGCGTCATGGATCGGGGCTCGCCCGTTGGCCGGGCCGTCCCGGCATCGGCCGTCAGTGGGGGAGGGGGAGGAGCATCAGGGGGGTGGTCGTCGGGTGGGGGGAGCCGCCTGAGGGTTCCAGGGTGAGGCCCACTGCCGTGGCGTGGCCGACGGGGGCGGTCAGGACGGACCCGCCGTCGCCGGTCGTCAGACCCGCGGGGCGCATCACGCCGCCGTCCGCGAGCCACAGCTGGTACGTGCGCCCCGGAGGGGCCTGCGGCAGTCCCGAGCCCAGGAAGGCCGCCTGGTCCCGGGAGGGGGACACGACCACCTTCGCCGTCGCGCCGGACGCCGACCGGCCGGTCACCGTACGGGCGTCCGGGGCGGCCAGTACCGCCGCCAGGCCGTCGAGGGCTCCGGCCGCCTGCCCGGCCCGCTCGTGTTCCCACACCGCGGCCCCGCCCAGGGCCAGGACCCCGGTCAGGCAGGCCGCGAGCGCCATCGGCAGTGCGCGTCGGCGCAGGGGGACGATGCTCCGCCGCGCCGGAGGCAGTTGGCGGACCCCGTCGATCCGTCCCAGGACCGCCGCCCGCATGCCGGGCGGGGCGGGCAGTGCGACGGCCGCGCCGAGCCGGGCGGCCGTCGCCGTGAACTCCCGTACGTCCTGCGCACATTGGGGGCAGTGCGCCAAGTGCCGCTCGAAGGCGTCCCGTTCGGCCCGCTCCAGCGCGTCCAGGGCGTAGGCGCCGGAGAGGGCGTGCCACTGCCCGGCGTCGGTCGCGGCGCGGCTCATGCCGTGACCCCCATGCAGTCGCGCAGCCGGATCAGCCCGTCGCGCAGCCGCGTCTTGACCGTCGGCAGCGGGGTGTTCAGCGTCTCGGCCACCTCCCGGTAGGTGAGCCCGCCGTAGTAGGCCAAATGGACGGCCTGCCGCTGGAGTTCGGTCAGCCCGCGCACGCAGCGCCGTACCTGTTCGCTCTCCAGCCGGATCTCCACCTGCTCGCTCACCTCGTCGTAGGGCCGCGCGTGCTCCCGCGCCGCAGTGTCCTGTTCGCGGGCCGTCGCCGCCTGGGCCGAGCGGACCCGGTCCACCGCGCGGCGGTGCGCGATGGTCAGCACCCACGTCATGACGGTGCCCTTGTCGGGGCGGTAGCGCGGGGCCTGCCGCCAGACCTCGATCAGCACCTCCTGGGCGACCTCCTCGGACTGGGCCCGGTCCCGCAGCACCCTGACGACGATGCCGAGGACGGGGCCCGCGACCACGTCGTAGAGCGCCGCGAAGGCGTCCTGGTCGCCGCGCGAAACGCGCTCCATCAGGGCCGGCAGATCGGGGGCGGACCGTGCCGGCGGCGCGCCGAAGGGGACGGGCCGCCTCACGCGGGCCCCCTTCGCCCGTGGACTGCGGGACTGCGGGGTCGCGTACGGGTCATGGCGGTCCTCCGGGACGGTGGCGGCGGCGGTGGTGGCGGCGGTCGTGGTCATCGTCATGGAGGGCTTCGGAGCCGGTACCCCGCGCGGATTGGTCTCTTCCGGAGATCTTCCGCAGGGGTGTTCCCGGCTCCAGATCTCTGGTAGTAAAGTTTCCTAACGAAGTCGGGAAAGACTCAACCACCGTACGGAGGCCCTGTGTTCACTCCCCACCGCAAGACGCTGACGATCGGCGCGCTGCTCGGCGCCGCCCTCCTCGCCGCCCCGGCCGCGGCGCACGCCACCGCCGTCCCGGCGGCCGCCCCGGCGGCGTCGGCCCCCGCCGCGGCCGCGGCGACCGGGCTCGACGACCCGGCGAAGAAGGACATCGCCATGCAGATCGTCTCCAGCGCGGAGAACTCCTCGCTGGACTGGAAGGCGCAGTACAAGTACATCGAGGACATAGGCGACGAGCGCGGCTACACCGCCGGGATCATCGGCTTCTGTTCCGGCACCGGCGACATGCTCGACCTCGTCGAGTACTACACGCAGGTCAAGCCGGGCAACGTCCTCGCCAAGTACCTCCCCGCCCTGCGCAAGGTCAACGGCACCGACTCGCACCAGGGCCTGGACCCCAACTTCACCAAGGACTGGGCCAAGGCCGCCGCCGACAGCGAGTTCAAGAAGGCCCAGGACCACGAGCGCGACCGGGTCTACTTCAACCCCGCCGTCACGCAGGGCAAGAGCGACGGCGTCGGCACCCTCGGCCAGTTCATGTACTACGACGCCATCGTCATGCACGGCGACGGCGGCGACTCCACCAGCTTCCGCAACATCCGCAAGCGCGCCCTCTCCAAGGCCAAGCCCCCGGCCCAGGGCGGCAACGAGACCACCTGGCTGAACGCCTTCCTCGACGCCCGCGTCTGGGCGATGAAGCAGGAGGAGGCGCACAGCGACACCAGCCGCGTCGACACGGCGCAGCGGGTGTGGCTCAAGAAGGGCAACCTGGGCCTCAACACCCCGCTCGACTGGAAGGTCTACGGAGACTCCTTCCACATCGGCTGACCCGCCGCCACCCGCCCGGGACGAGCCCCCTCGTCGTCCCGGGCCCCGGCGCGGCGGCGCACCGCCCATCCGGCGAGCACCGCCGCGCCCGCCAGCCCGTACGCCATCTGTACGGTCGCCCCGCCCAGCGGCACCCTGCCCACGTACACCGCCGCGCCCGCCACGGCCACCCCCAGCCACTCGGCCCGGCCGTCCAGGGCCACCAGCGCGACCAGCAGCAGCGCGTACCAGGAGTACCCCGGGGTCATCAGCAGGAAGGCCGTGCCCGTCACCAACAGGGCGCCGCTCCACGGCCGTTCGGGATCACCGCGCCACCAGACGTACGCCACCACCGCGAGCGTCCCGAGCACCACCGCCGGAACCGCCCACGCGTCCGGGAGCACCAGCCGCAGCAGCGCGTACCGGCCGCCCGCGCCGGGATCCCCGTACCCCTCCTCCTCGGCGTATCCGCCCAGGTAGCCGAAGACCGACGAGCGGGACGCCAGTACGTACGGCAGGTACGCCAGCCCCACGACCGCCGCGGCGGGCAGCAGCAGCGCGGCCGCGTCCCGCCACCGCCGTACGCCGGCCAGCGCGCCCGGCAGCAGGACCGCGGGCAGCAGCTTCGCGGCGATGCCCAGGCCGAACAGGGCGCCGCCCAGGGCCCGTCGGCGCACCACCACCCCGAGTGCGGCCACCGACAGCAGGACGGCGAGCCCGTCCACGTGCGCGTTGTTCACCGCCTCCACCGCCACGGCCGGGCACCATGCCCAGTACGCCGCCGTACGCGGGTCCGCGCGTCGGCGGCGCAGGACGAGCAGCAGCGCCGCGGTCACGGCGAGCGCGGTCAGGGCTCCGCCGGTCTGGAGCGCCTTGTGGCGTACGCCGGGCGGGGAGAGGAAGTGCACCAGCGCGAAGTAACCCTCTGCGACGGGCGGGTAGATGGTGTGCACGCCGGGCCGGTTGATGCGGGTGCAGACCCCCGGCTCGACGGGGGCCAGGTAGGGGTCGGCGCAGGGGGCGGAGTCGCGGGGGAAGAGCCAGGCGTCGCGCAGGCCGCGCAGCGCGGGGTCCGCCGGGGCGTGGTCGTACGGGGAGATCCCGGCGGCCTGCACCCGGCCGTCCCAGGCGTAGCGGTAGGAGTCCGTACTCGTCAGCGGCGGCCCGGCCAGCCCGGCGCCGGCCACCGCCAGCGCCCCGGCGAGCACGAGGGGGACCACGTGGCGGGCCCGCACCCGGCGCAGCGACCAGGCGGCCGCGGCGAACAGGGCCCAGGCGGCCGCGTACCAGCCGAGGAGTCCGGCGGGGGCGGTGAAGAAGCCGTCGTAGCGGACGGCGGCCACGAGCACGGCGGTCAGGGCGGCGAGCAGCAGCGCGGTCACGGCGACCGGGCCGCGGGAGCCGCGGGGACCGCGGCCGCGCGGGTGGGGGCGGGGGCTGTTCATGGTCGCCAGCCTGGCAGCGCGGGCCGCCGCCGGGCCTGCGACCTGGCCCGGTGTCCGCGTTTCGTAAGGTGTCGGACGGCCCACGGGGGCCCGCGGGGCGGTGTGATGGGGAACATGACTCCCGCCCTCCCACCCCACCCCGACCCCCCGGACGACACCCCGCCCACGGGCACCCCCTCGAACGCCACGCCACCGGCCGACGGCACTGCGCCGCCCGAGCCGCACGGGCCCGGGCCGGGACCGTCCGAGCGGCAGCCGCCCGCGCCGGGAGCGTCCCAGCCGAAGCCGTCCGCGTCGCGGACGCCCCCGCCGGGCCGCTCCGGCCCGCGGCCGTCCTCGCCGGAGGCGCCTCAGCCGGAGTCGCCCGAACCGGCACCGCCGGCACCGGAGGCGTCCGATCAGGTCCTGTCGGCACCTGGGGCGTCCGAGCAGGTCCCGCCGGCACCGGAGGCCTCCGAGCAGGTCCCGTCGGCACCGGAGGGGGCCCAGGCGGGCTCGTCCGGCCCGCGGCCGTCTTCTGCGGAGCCGTCCCGGCCTGAGGCGTCCCGGTCGGGGCCGGCACCGGCCGGGCCGGGGACGGAGAGGTTCGTCGCCCGGGTTCAGGGGGTGTTGGCCGGGGTGCGGCCGCCGGAGTTCTCCGGGCGGTTGCACGACGCGCGGACCGCTACCGCCGTCGGGCGGTGGCTCGGTGCCGCCTTCGCCGTGTGCTTCGTGACCGGGCTGATCAGCCACTACCTCCAGCACCCGCCCGCCTGGGCCGCCGGATCCCTCCCCACCCGGCCCGTCTGGGGCTACCGGCTCAGCCAGGGCCTGCACGTCGCCACCGGCATCGCCGCGATCGTGCTGCTGCTCGTCAAGCTGTGGACCGTCTACCCCCGCCTCTTCGTCTGGCCGCCCGTGCGCGGCGTACGGCACGCCCTGGAGCGGCTGTCGGTCGCGGTCCTGGTGGCGGCCGCCGTGCTGGAGGTCTTCACCGGGCTCCTCAACATCGTCCAGTGGTACCCGTGGCCCTTCGGCTTCATCGAGACCCACTTCGCCCTCGCCTGGGTCGCGGCCGGGTCGATCCTGCTGCACATCGCCCTCAAGGCCCCCGAGATCAAGGCCCATTGGACCCTGCGGTCGCCCGGCACCCGGCAGCTCCCCGCCGCCGACGGCCCGGACCGGCGCTCGCTGCTCCTCGGGACGGCCGCCGCCGTCGGCGCGGTCACGGTGACCACCGTCGGGCAGTCCTTCACCCCCCTCGCCGCACTCGACCTGCTCGGCCCCCGCCACCCCGGCCACGGCCCGCAGGGACTCCCCGTCAACCGGACGGCCGCCGCCGCCGGGGTCGGGCCCGAGCTGCTGCGGGACTGGCGGCTGGAGGTGCGCGGGCCGGCCCCGTACACGCTGACGCTCCCTCAACTGCGGGCCCTGCCCCAGACGCGGGCCCGGCTGCCGATCGCCTGCGTGGAGGGCTGGAGCGCGCAGGCGGCCTGGAGCGGCGTGCGGATCCGGGACCTCCTCGCCCGGGCGGGCGCCCCGCCGGGCGCCGGGCTGCGCGTCACCTCGCTGGAGGGCAGCGGCGCCTACCGGGTCATGGAGATGGGCCGCGACTACGCCGAGGACCCCCTCACCCTGCTCGCGCTGGAACTGAACGGGCAGGTGCTGTCCCCCGACCACGGCTACCCGGCGCGGATCATCGCGCCGAACCGGCCCGGGGTGCTCCAGACCAAGTGGGTCACCCTGTTGGAGGTGCTGTGAAGGTCTTCCGGTACGCGCTGGGCGTGCTCGGCCTGCTGCTGATCGCGATCGGGGGCCGGCTGGTGGCCGGGCTGCCCGACCCGCTGGACGTGGCCGTCTGGCTCGGCGGAGCGCTCGTCCTGCACGACGGGATCATCGCCCCGCTCGTGCTGGCCGCCGGGCTGCTGGTCGCGGCGGTCCCCGCGCGGGGACTCGTACGCGGAGCCCTGATCACGGGGGGCGCGCTGGTGCTGGTCACGCTGCCCGCGCTGCTGCGGCCCGGGGCGCCGGTCAATCCGTCGGCCCTGCCGCTGCCGTACGGGCGGAACCTGCTCGTGGTGCTCGCCGCGGTGGCGGCCGTCACGGCCGTCGTCGCGCTGGTGCGCCGCGGGCGCCGGAGCCGCCCGCGCGGATGAGGCGGAAAACGGGGGGCGGGCGCGGGGAGCGGTTGCCTACGCTCGCCCCATGCCGACCGAGCCGACGCATCCGATGACCTCGCCGACAGCACCGACGCCGCACCCACCGCGGATACCGAACACACCGTCCACAGCGCTGACACCGCCGACACCGGCCATAGCGGCCGAACCCGGTACCGAGCTCCCGCGGATCAAGGCCTTCCTGACCGCCTTCGCCCGCCGCCAGGCCGCGCGCACCGTCGGACTCCCCGGGGGATTCGCCGCCCTCGACGACGCGTTCTCCCTTTCCTACAGCGCCAACCAGATCGTCATCGACCGGGCCGTCGAGCCCGCGGCGCTGCCCGCCCGCGCGGAAGAGGCGCTCGGGCACCTGGGCCACCGGATGATCTCGATCTTCGACGAGGCGGCCGCGGCCGCCTGCGCGCCGTGGCTGGTCCGGGCCGGGTACACCCACTCCACCTACCTGATCATGCTGCACACCGGGCCGGTCCCGGACGCCACGACCGCCCACGAGGTGGACCTCGACGCGCTGCGGACCCCGCTCAGCCTGCGCTGGCGGGGTTTCCTGCCGGAGGCGGACGAGGAGACGATCCGCGCCGTCGTCGGCCAGCGCGAGGCCCGCCGGCGCGGCGCCGACCTCGTACGGTTCATCGGCTCCCGCACCGGCGGGGGAGAGATCGCCTCCTGGGCCGACCTCTACGCCGACCCGGCGACGGGCACGGCACAGATCGAGGACCTGGTCACCGCGGTGGCCCAGCTGGGCCGGGGGCACGCGGGAGCCGTCCTGGACACGGCGCTACGGTGGGCCGCCGACGCGGGCTGCGGCACCCGCTTCCTGATCGCCGACGCCCAGGACTGGCCGCGCTACTGGTACGCCCGGCGCGGCTTCACGTCCATCGGCCACACCCACGTCTTCGAACGCCTCTGAGCCGAGGGCCTACGCGGAACGGCGGAGTTCCACGAAGGCGCGGCCGGTGGCCGTCCATTGTTCCGTGCGGGTCCAGCCCGTCGCGGTCGCGTGGGCGGTCAGGGCGAGGACGCCCACGCGGGCCCAGGTGAAGGGGGCGCCCTCGCCGCCGCGGCCGTCGGCGACCCGGACCTCGCAGCGTTCGTCCACGTCGACGTCCTCGCACTCCACGATCAACGCACCCGTGGGGGCCAGCACCTGGGCCATCCGCCCGAGCAGGGCCGCCGGGTCGCCGCCGATGCCGATGTTGCCGTCGATCAGCAGGGCCGTGTTCCAGCGCCCCTCGCCCGGAAGGGGGTCGAAGACCGACCGGTGCAGGGCGCTGCCGCCCGCGCGGGCCGTACGGGCCACCGCCTCGGGGCTCACGTCGATGCCGAGCGCCCGGTGCCCCCGGGCGGCCAGTGCCGCCACCAGCCTGCCGGGGCCGCAGCCGATGTCGAGCACCGTGCCCCGGCAGCGCCCCAGGACCGTCCGGTCGGCGTGGTCGGGGGCTTCGCACCACCGCTCCACGTCGAGCGGGAGCAGCCAGCCGTCCCCGCGCCGCAGGAACAGCGGGCCCCGGCCGCTGCGCAGGGCCAGGGTGTACGGGTCGGCCGTCCAGGCCGGCGCGGCGGTCATCGGCGTGCCGCCGGGGCTGCCGACGCCTCCGAGGCTGCCGTCGCCGCCGTCGCCGCCGGCAGCGTCGCCAGCCGGGCCGCGAAGGTTCCGCCGGGGGCTTCGGCCGCCACCAGGCGGGCGTCCTCGGCGGTGTCCACGTCGCGCAGCAGCGGCAGCCGGCCGGTCCGCAGCCCGGCCGTCCGCAGGCGCTCGTACTGCACGGCGCCCGTCTCGGGGACGGACATCGGGACCCCGCGCAGCAGCCGGGGGTCCGGCTCCGCGAGGCCCAGCGCCCAGAAACCCCCGTCCACGGCGGGCCCGAACCAGGCCCCGTACCCGTCCCAGTCCACGGTCAGCAGCTCCGGCGTGACCTGCGGGGTGTCCATGCCGATCAGCAGCGCCGGTCCGGAGCAGGCCCCGAACGCCGCCGCGAGGCGCTCGTCCAGGGTTCCGGCCACCTGCGGGAGCACCTCGAAGCCGGGCGGCAGCCAGGGCCCGGGCCGACCGTCGAGTACGAGGACCCGCCGGCCGGCGGGGGTCGCGGCGACGGCGGCCAGGGTGTCGGCGAGCGCGGCCTCGGCCAGCGCGGCCGCCTCGGTCGGGGTGAACGGCGGGGTGAGGCGGGTCTTGACCCGGCCGGGCAGGGGTTCCTTCGCGATCACGAGGAGGGTCGTCACCGGGCACCCCCGGCGGCGGCGCGGCCGCGGGCACCGGCTCCGGCGGTCCCGGCGGGTTCGGCGAGGACCCGGCTCATGTCGCGGACGGCCTGCCAGGTGCCCCGCCAGGTGCCGGTCACCTTCGACTTGCCGGTGCGCGGCAGGTACGGCACGTCCACCTCCCGCACCCGCCAGCCCGCGTCGGCGGCCCGTACGACCATCTGCAACGGGTAACCGGAGCGCCGGTCGGTGAGCTCCAGCCCCAGCAGGCCGGTGCGGCGGGCGGCGCGCAGCGGGCCGAGGTCGCGCAGCCGCAGGCCGGTCCGGCGGCGCAGCAGCCGGGCCAGCACGAGGTTCCCGGCCCGGGCGTGCACGGGCCAGCCGCCGAGGCCGCGCGGCCTGCGCCGGCCGAGGACGAGGTCGGTCTCGCCGGCTGCCACGGCGGCCACGAAGGAGGTCAGCAGGCCCGGGTCCAGAGAGGCGTCGCAGTCGCAGAAGCAGACGACCTCCGCGTCGGAGGCGAGCAGCCCGGCGTGGCAGGCGGCGCCGAAGCCGCGCCGGGTCTCGGTCACCACCGTGGCACCCAGGGCCCGGGCGATCTCCGCCGAGCCGTCGGTGGACCCGTTGTCCACGACCAGGGCCCGCCAGCCGGCCGGGATGCGGGAGAGCACCCAGGGCAGGGCCTCGGCCTCGTTCAGACAGGGCAGGACGACATCAACACTCACGGTCACGGTCACGGGATTCACCGTAGGAAGAGCGGACCCCGAACGGGGCTCCGCACTCCTTACGAAACGCGGACGTCACCCCCGATGGTCCCTGGCCGGGGGTCCGCCCGGAGCCGTCGGATGGGACGCTGGGCCGCATGAACACCATGGAAGCGGCGTCCGCGCGGATCCTCGTCGTCGACGACGACCCCACCGTCTCCGAGGTCGTCGCGGGCTACCTGCGGCGGGCCGGGTTCGCCGTGGAGGAGGCGGGCGACGGCCCCGCCGCCCTCGCCGCCGCCGGACGGGCCCGCCCCGACCTGGTGGTCCTGGACCTGATGCTGCCGGGGATCGACGGGCTGGAGGTGTGCCGGCGGCTGCGCGCGGGCGGGCCCGTACCGGTGATCATGCTGACCGCGCGCGGTGACGAGGACGACCGGATCACCGGCCTGGAGGTCGGGGCCGACGACTACGTCACCAAGCCGTTCAGCCCGCGCGAGCTGGTCCTGCGCGTCACGTCCGTCCTGCGCCGCAGCCGCGCGGCGGCCGCGGCTTCGGCGCCCGCGCTGCTGACCGGTGCCGGGCTCTCGCTTGACCCCGGGACGCACCGGGCCACCCGGGACGGCGAGGAACTGGCCCTCACCCTGCGGGAGTTCGACCTCCTCGCGCACTTCCTTCGGCATCCGGGGCGGGCGCACGGGCGGGAGGAGCTGATGCGGGAGGTGTGGGGCTGGGACTTCGGTGACCTGTCGACGGTGACGGTGCACGTACGGAGGCTGCGCGCCAAGATCGAGGACGATCCGGGCTCGCCGCGGCTGATCCAGACGGTGTGGGGTGTCGGCTACCGCTTCGAGCCCGGCGGGGAGCTGGCGGCATGAGGGACGTCCTGCTCATCGCGGTGTTCGCGCTCGGCGGCGCCGCGTGCGCCGGGGTGCTGGGGGCGGGCGTGCTGCGGCTGGTGCGGCGCCGGTCGGTGGCGGTGTCCCTCGCGGTGGTCGCCGGGGTCACCGTCACGGCCATGCTGGCCGGGACGCTGGCCGTGGCCCGGGCGATGTTCCTGTCCCCGCACGACCTGGCCGTGATCACCCTGGTGGTGGCGATGGCCGCGGTGGTCTCGCTGGCCACCGCGCTGCTGCTGGGCCGGTGGGTGGTCGCCCGGAGCAGGGAACTCTCCCTGGCCGCGCGGGACTTCGGCGACGGCGGGCACTTCGCGGCACCGCCGGGGCAGACCACCGCCGAACTGGACGCGCTGTCCCGGGAACTCGCCGCGACCAGCGACCGGCTGGCCGCCTCGCGGGAGCGGGAACGCGCGCTGGAGGCCTCGCGGCGGGAGCTCGTCGCCTGGATCTCGCACGACCTGCGGACCCCGCTGGCCGGGCTGCGGGCGATGTCGGAGGCGCTGGAGGACGGCATGGCCGCCGACCCGGCCCGCTACCACCGGCAGATCCGCATCGAGGTGGAACGGCTCAACACGATGGTCGGGGACCTGTTCGAGCTGTCGCGCATCCACGCGGGGGCGCTGGCGCTGAGCCCGAGCCGGATGTCGCTGTACGACCTGGTCGGGGACGCGCTGTCGGGGGTCGATCCGCTGGCCCGCGAGCACGGGGTGCGGCTGGTGGGGGAGGGGGTGGAACGGGTTCCGGTGGAGGTCGACGGCAAGGAGATGACCCGGGTCCTGGCCAACCTGCTCGTCAACGCGATCCGGCACACCCCGGCCGACGGGACCGTCGCCATCGCCACCGATACGGGGCTGCGGGACGGGGTGGTGGTGCTGTCGGTGACCGACGGCTGCGGGGGCATTCCGGCGGAGGACCTGCCGAGGGTGTTCGACACGGGGTGGCGGGGCGCGGCGGCCCGCACGCCCTTGCCTCCGGCGGGGGCGATGGCGGCGGGGTGCGGTGCGGGGGCGGGGCTGGGGCTGGCGATCGTACGGGGCATCGTGGAGGCCCACGCGGGCCGCACCGCCGTCCGCAACGTCCCCGGCGGCTGCCGCTTCGAGGTGACCCTCCCCCTCGTCTCCCCGGCCACCCCCTGACGGGGTCGCAGCCAAACGGGGTCCGCAGCCAAACCCAGCCCCGCCGGGCTGAATATGGCTGGCGTCGCCGGCGAGGCTGGATGTGGGCGGCGTCGTCGGGGATCGGGTGCGGGGTGCAGCCCGGGCGGGACCCCTCAAAGCCCGGCGGTGGCCGAGTCGCGTTGGGGGGCGTGGGCGAATTCCGTCATGCCCTCGTGGAAGGCCGTGCGGGGGTGCCAGCCCAGGTCGTCGCGCAGGCGCTGGGAGTCGGCCGTGATGTGGCGGACGTCGCCCAGCCGGTACTCGCCGGTGACCACCGGGGCGGGCCCGCCGTGGGCGGCGGACAGGGCCGTGGCCATCTCGCCGATCGTGCGCGGCTCGCCGCTGCCCGTGTTGTACGGGGTGCAGGCGCCCGCCGGGAGGCTGCCGAGGGCCTCCAGGGCGACCACGTTGGCCTCCGCGACGTCCCGGACGTGGACGAAGTCCCGCCGCTGCCCGCCGTCCTCGAAGACCCGCGGGGACTCGCCCCGGGCCAGCGCGGAGCGGAAGAAGGAGGCCACCCCCGCGTACGGGGTGTCGCGGGGCATCCCCGGCCCGTACACGTTGTGGTAGCGCAGCGACACCGCCCGGCCGTCCACGCTCCGCGCCCACGCGGCAGCCAGGTGCTCCTGGGCCAGCTTCGTGGTGGCGTACACGTTCCGGGGGTCGGCCGGGGCGTCCTCGGCGACCAGCCCGGGGGTGAGCTCCGCCCCGCAGGCGGGGCAGAGGGGTTCGAAGCGGCCCGCTTCGAGGTCGGCCGCGCGGCGGGGCCCGGGGCGGACCACCCCGTGGCGCGGGCACGCGTACCGGCCCTCCCCGTAGACCACCATCGACCCGGCCATGACGAGCCCGCGCACCCCCGCCCGGGCCATCTGGGCGAGCAGCACCGCGGTGCCGAGGTCGTTGACGGAGACGTACTCGGGGGCGTCGGCGAAGTCCTTGCCGAGGCCGACCATCGCGGCCTGGTGGCACACGGCGTCCACCCCGCGCAGGGCGTCCGCGACCGCCTCGGGATCGCGTACGTCTCCCCGCAGGAAGCCGGTGTCCGGGAGCGGCGGCGGGGCCGGGTGGGCGGCGGGGAGCAGGGCGTCCAGCACCACGGGGTCGTGGCCGTGCCGGCGCAGTGCGGTGACGATGTGCGAGCCGATGAACCCGGCTCCTCCGGTGACGAGTACGCGCATGACGGCGACGCTACGGAGCCGCGCGCCCGCGCGGGGGCCGCCACGCCCTTCCGTAAGACTTCCGTCATCCCCCGCTCGGGCGTGCCCTGCCGGTGCGGGGCGCCAACTCCCTTTGAAACCAGGGGAAGTGGCCCAATTCGCGTGGCCGAAGTGGCTTGAGGACGCCGCTGGGAGGGCATAAGTCCGGCCCGGCCCATTCCAGTGGGAGGGGCCGTTGGTTCCGTCCTCAGGGGGGACTCGTGAACTACTACCTCGACGTCATCAAGCGGTACGCGGACTTCGCCGGCCGCGCCCGCCGCCAGGAGTACTGGATGTTCGTCCTCTGGAACATCCCGATCGTCATCGTCCTCACGGTGATCGACTTCGTGCTCGGCAGCTACCCGGTCATCACCTGGATCTACACCCTCGCCGTGTTCCTCCCGTCCCTGGGCGTCTCGGTGCGGCGCCTGCACGACACCGGAAAGTCCGGGTGGTGGTACCTGGTGAGCCTCATCCCGTTCGTCGGCTGGATCTGGATGCTGATCCTGATGGCGACCGAGGGCCACCCCGGCGCCAACGAGTACGGAACGAACCCCAAGGAGCTCCGGGCCTGAGCCCCGGCCGCCCAGGCGCCGCCCCCCGCCCCTCACGGCGGG
>NZ_JBHWBP010000140.1:0-18566 GCF_042735575.1 Streptomyces sp. NPDC059564
GGACGACCCCGCCCGCCTCGCCCACCGGCACGAACCGCGACCCCGGGTGCAGCTGCCCCGCGTAGTCGACGGGGTCCTCCCCGGCCCAGCCGGAGGAGTTGTCGAAGACCAGGTAGGCCGGGAGCACCCCGCGGGTGTTGCCGATCCAGAAGACCCGGCAGCGCGAGGTGAGCCGGGTCAGCACGCTGGTGTCGGACTCCACGCTCACCCCGTCGGGGATCCGCCCGAGCAGCCGCTCGACGGCGGCGACCCGCGCGGGTTCCGCGTACGTGGCCTTCTCCCCGAGCCGGGCCAGCGGCATGCTGGTCGCGCTCAGCGCGAGGGCCGCGGCGAGCAGGGCGCCGGGCAGCTGGAGCGCGTACGCGCGCAGCCACGGCCGGCGGTCGCGCCGGGCGGAGTCGAGGGCGTCGGCCAGGGCGAGGAAGACGACCGGCATCAGGACGGCGCTGTAGTGCCAGTCGGTGGACCAGTAGTGCGCGTCCCCCGACAGGAACCGCCAGCCGAGGGTGGGCAGGGCCACCAGCAGCAGCGGGGAGCGCAGCGCCAGCAGCCCGGTCGTGGGGATCAGGATCCAGCCGAGGGTGGCGAGCTTCGTGCCGAGGCCCTGGAGGGGGCCCGCGCCGTCCCCGTCGAGCTTCTCCCAGTAGGCGTACCCGTCGGCCGCGAAGCCGGGTATCACCACGGTGAAGACGACCGCGGCGGCCAGGACCCCGGCCACGGCGACGGCGAGCGCCCACCGGGCGGCCGGCCGGCCGGTGCGCCGGGCCCGCCAGGCGACCACCAGCGCCAGCGCCGCCAGGGTGACCCCGAGGTCCTCCTTGACCAGCAGCAGCGGCAGCGCCCAGCCCAGCGCGGCCCGCCACCGGCGCGCGAGCAGCGCCTCCAGGGAGAAGGCCAGCAGCGGCACCGCGAAGCAGATCTCGTGGAAGTCGAACTCGACGGCCCGCTGGAGCCCCCAGGACAGCCCGTACGCCGCCCCGAGCGCGAGCCCCCGCGCCTGCCCGAGGAGCCGTACCGAGGCCCGGGTGACGGGCACGGCGGACAGCGCGAACAGCGCGGCCTGCACCACCAGCAGGGTCACGGGCCCGGGGAAGGCCCGGTAGACCGGCGCGATCAGGGCGATGACGGGGCTGAAGTGGTCGCCGAGGATGTTGAAGCCCGGCCCCTTCAGGTCCACCACGGGCGCCCGGAGGTGGGCGTAGGCCCGTACCGCCTGCTCGAAGATGCCCAGGTCCCAGGAGGACTCCTCCAGCCGCCGGTGGCGGGAGATGGAGAGCACCGCGTACGCGAGGAACAGCGCGCAGGCGAGCGCGTACGGGGCCCCGCGCGCGGCCCGGCGCGAGCGCGCGGCCCGCCCGGCCCCGGCCGGGCCGAGGGCTCCCGTCAGGTTGCGGACCCGGGACAGGCCCCGGCTCCCGGACAGGCCGAGGCGCGCCGGGAGGGAGGGCGCGGCGGGTTCGGCCGCGGGCTCCCCGGCGGTCTGGGGGCTGCCGGACGTGGACATACGGACAGATTGTCACCCCGGTGCGGCGCGGGCGGCCCCGGCCCCTCACCCGCGCCGGGGCCGCAATCCCCCGCGCGGGCACCATCCCCGCGTCGTAGGGTGGGAACCCCCGGCCCGTTCTCGTGTCGGGCCCTTCGCGTTGTCCTTCCACGCCGTTCCCGCCCTTCCCACGCCCTTCCCCAGGATGGAAAGCCCCGCACATGAGCCTGCACGGACTGCTCGACGCCGTCACCCGGGATCCCGCGCTCGCCGAGGCGGTCACCGCGGCCGGGGACGGCAACCGCATGCACGTGGACCTCGTCGGCCCGCCCGCCGCCCGGCCCTTGGTGATCGCCGCGCTGGCCGCCCGTACCGAGCGGACCGTGCTCGCGGTCACCGCCACCGGGCGGGAGGCCGAGGACCTCGCGGCCGCGCTGCGCTCGATGATGCCGCCGGGCCGTCAGGACGCCGTGGTGGACTACCCGTCCTGGGAAACGCTGCCGCACGAGCGGCTCAGCCCGCGCAGCGACACCGTCGGCCGCCGGATCGCGGTGCTGCGCCGGCTCGCGCACCCCAGCAAGGACGATCCGGCCGCGGGGCCCGTCTCGGTGGTGGTCGCGCCGATCCGTTCCGTGCTCCAGCCGCAGGTCAAGGGGCTCGGGGACCTGGTGCCGGTGAGTCTGCGGCAGGGCCAGAGCACCGACCTCGGGGAGATCACCGCCGCCCTCGCGGCGGCCGCGTACGCGCGCGTGGAGCTGGTCGAGAAGCGCGGGGAGTTCGCCGTGCGCGGCGGCATCCTCGACGTGTTCCCGCCCACCGAGGAGCACCCGCTGCGCGTGGAGTTCTGGGGCGACGAGGTCGAGGAGATCCGGTACTTCAAGGTCGCCGACCAGCGGTCCCTGGAGATCGCCGAGCACGGCCTGTGGGCCCCGCCCTGCCGCGAGCTGCTGCTCACCGACGAGGTGCGGGAGCGGGCGGCGGCGCTGGCCGAGGCCCATCCGGAGCTGGGCGAACTGCTGCACAAGATCGCCGAGGGGATCGCGGTCGAGGGCATGGAGTCCCTGGCCCCGGTCCTCGTCGACGACATGGAACTGCTGATCGACGTCCTGCCGGCCGGGTCCATGGCCGTCGTGTGCGACCCGGAGCGGGTCCGCACCCGGGCCGCCGACCTCGTCGCGACCTCGCAGGAGTTCCTCATGGCCTCCTGGGCCGCGACCGCCGGCGGCGGCGAGGCCCCCATCGACGTCGGCGCGGCCTCGCTGCGCGGGCTCGCGGACGTCCGCGACCACGCCCGCGAGCTCGGCATGATGTGGTGGTCGGTGTCCCCCTTCGCCGCCGACGAGGCCGACCTGGCGGGCGGAGACACCCTCAAACTCGGCATGCACGCCCCCGAGGCCTACCGGGGCGACACCGCCCGTGCGCTCGCCGACACCAAGGGCTGGATCGCCGACGGCTGGCACACCGTCTACCTGACGGAGGGCCACGGCCCGGCCGCCCGTACCGTCGAGGTGCTCGGCGGGGAGGGCATCGCGGCCCGCCTGGAGGCACGGCTGACGGCCCTGGAGCCGAGCATCGTGCACGTGGCCTGCGGCTCCCTCGACAACGGCTTCGTGGACCCGGCGCTGAAGCTGGCCGTCCTCACCGAGACCGATCTGACCGGGCAGCGCACGGCGACCAAGGACCTCGGCCGGATGCCGACCCGGCGCCGCAAGTCCATCGACCCCCTCACCCTGGAGGTCGGCGACTACATCGTCCACGAGCAGCACGGCGTGGGCCGCTACATCGAGATGGTGCAGCGCACGGTGCAGGGCGCCACCCGCGAGTACCTCCTCGTCGAGTACGCGCCCGCCAAGCGCGGCCAGCCCGGCGACCGGCTGTACATCCCCACCGACCAGCTGGAGCAGGTCACCAAGTACGTCGGCGGCGAGGCCCCGACCCTGCACCGGCTCGGCGGCGCCGACTGGACGAAGACCAAGGCGCGGGCGAAGAAGGCGGTCAAGGAGATCGCCGCCGACCTCATCAAGCTGTACAGCGCGCGCATGGCGGCCCCCGGCCACACCTTCGGCCCGGACACCCCCTGGCAGCGGGAGCTGGAGGACGCCTTCCCGTACGCGGAGACGCCCGACCAGCTCACCACCATCGCCGAGGTCAAGGAGGACATGGAGAAGTCCGTCCCCATGGACCGGCTGATCTGCGGTGACGTGGGCTACGGCAAGACCGAGATCGCGGTCCGGGCGGCCTTCAAGGCGGTCCAGGACGGCAAGCAGGTCGCGGTCCTGGTGCCGACGACCCTGCTGGTGCAGCAGCACTTCGGGACCTTCTCCGAGCGGTACGCGCAGTTCCCCGTCGTCACGAAGGCACTGTCCCGCTTCCAGAGCGACACCGAGTCCAAGGCCACGCTGGAGGGCCTGAAGGAGGGCTCGGTCGACATCGTCATCGGCACGCACCGGCTGTTCTCGCAGGAGACGAAGTTCAAGGACCTGGGCCTGGTCATCGTCGACGAGGAGCAGCGCTTCGGCGTCGAGCACAAGGAGCAGCTGAAGAAGCTGCGCGCCAACGTGGACGTGCTCACCATGTCCGCGACCCCGATCCCGCGCACCCTGGAGATGGCGGTGACCGGCATCCGCGAGATGTCGACGATCACCACCCCGCCGGAGGAGCGGCACCCGGTACTCACCTTCGTCGGCCCGTACGAGGAGAAGCAGATCGGCGCGGCGATCCGCCGCGAACTGCTGCGCGAGGGGCAGTGCTTCTACATCCACAACCGGGTCGAGTCCATCGACCGGGCGGCCGCCAAGCTGCGCGAGATCGTGCCCGAGGCGCGGATCGCGACCGCGCACGGCCAGATGTCCGAACAGGCCCTGGAACAGGTCGTCGTGGACTTCTGGGAGAAGAAGTTCGACGTGCTCGTCTCGACGACGATCGTCGAGTCCGGCATCGACATCTCCAACGCCAACACCCTGATCGTGGAGCGCGGCGACAACTTCGGCCTCTCCCAGCTGCACCAGCTGCGCGGCCGCGTCGGCCGTGGCCGCGAGCGCGGGTACGCGTACTTCCTCTACCCGCCGGAGAAGCCGCTGACCGAGACCGCGCACGAGCGGCTCGCGACGATCGCCCAGCACACCGAGATGGGCGCCGGCATGTACGTGGCGATGAAGGACCTGGAGATCCGCGGCGCGGGCAACCTGCTCGGCGGCGAGCAGTCCGGGCACATCGCGGGTGTCGGCTTCGACCTGTACATCCGCATGGTCGGCGAGGCCGTGGCGGACTACCGGGCCGCGATCGAGGGCGGGGTGGAGGAGGAGCCGCCGCTGGAGGTCAAGATCGAGCTGCCGGTCGACGCGCACGTCCCGCACGACTACGCGCCCGGCGAGCGCCTGCGCCTCCAGGCGTACCGGTCCATCGCCGCCGCGAACTCCGAGGCCGACGTCAAGGCCGTGCGGGAGGAACTCACCGACCGCTACGGCAAGTTGCCGGAGCCGGTGGAGAACCTGCTGCTGGTGGCGGGGCTGCGGATGCTCGCGCGGGCCTGCGGGGTCGGCGACATCACCCTCCAGGGGCCCAACATCCGCTTCGGGCCGGTGGAGTTGCGCGAATCGCAGGAGCTGCGGCTGAAGCGGCTCTACCCGGGGACGGTGCTCAAGCCCGCGACCTCGCAGGTGCTGGTGCCGCGGCCGAAGACGGCCCGGGTGGGCGGGAAGCCGCTGGTCGGGCGGGAACTGCTGGGCTGGACCGGGGAGTTCCTCGCCACGATCCTCGGGTCGTAACGACGGCGTGGCGACGGCGTGGGGGAGGCTGTGCCCCGTTTGCGGCGGTACGCCGGATTCGGGGCCGCGCATATCATCGGCTGATGTTCTCTTCCGTCACGCTCCGGTCCGCCGCCACGGAGGACCGTCCCGCCCTGCTCCTGCGCCCCTGGCGGGAGGCGGACGTGCCCGCGCTGAGACGGGCGCACGCGGACCCGGTGCTGCGGCGCCGGACCGCGTACCCGGTCGTCGGCGAGTCCGACGGCCTGATGTTCGTGGAGGACCACCGGCGCGACTGGGAGCTGGGCACGCGCTTCGGCTTCGCCGTGCTGGAGGAGGAGACGGGGCGGCTGGTGGGCTGCGCCGTCCTCAAGCGGCCGTCCGCCGCCGGGCCCGCGGCGGAGGTCGGCTACTGGACGGCGGCCCACGCACGCGGCCTCGGCGTCGCCCCGCGCGCCCTGGAGGCCGTCACCGCCTGGGCGTTCGAGACCTTCGGCGGCGCCGGGCTGGACCGCCTCGACCTCCTCCACCAGGAGGACAACGAGGCGTCCTGCCGCGTCGCCGCCAAGAGCGGGTACGCCCTGGAGGCGGTACTGCCCCCCGCGCCGCCCGAGTTCCCCCTCAGCGGCCACCTGCACGTACGGCGCGCCCCGGCCTAGCGGCGCGCCCGCCGGTCAGACGGACTCGCCCACCGGGCCGCCGATCTTCCCCAGGTCGAGGACGTCGGAGTCCTGCGGCGAGGCCGTGTCCACGGGCACGTCGAACGCCGAGAACAGCGCCTCGCCCGCGGTGTCCCCGCTGACGGTCGACTTCAGGATGTACGGCTTGCCCCGGGTGGCGACGTAGTCGGTCTGCGTGCCCTGACGGGCCGGGGAGGTGACCGCCAGCGCGGGCACGCCGTCGACGGTGGTGGTCTCGCCCTTGCGCGCGAGCGGGCTGCCCTTGCCGAAGTCGCCCGTCAGCTTGTCGAGGTCGCAGCTGCCGGTCATCGAGGCGGCGCGCGGGTCGGAGGCGGGGATCTTCACCCAGCGGTCGGCGAGCGTGGCGACCATCTGGTCCGTCTGCTTCTGCGGGGTGTGCCGCTCCCGGGCCGCGCCCCGCCAGTAGGCGGCGTCACCGCGGAAGTGGACCAGCTCGGTGGACTTGATGATGTCCAGCTTCCCCATGCCTTCGAGGCGGACGGCGCCGTTGCAGTGGCCCTTCTTGTCCAGCGACAGGTCTATCCGCATCGGCTTGCCCTGGTAGTCGACCTTGGCGGTGACGTGCGCCGACTCCGCCTTGCGGGTGGCCTCGTAGGCCTGGGTCAGGATCTCCTGCCCCGACCGGGTGGCGAGCGGGCCGCCGTCCCCCTTGGCGGACGGTGAGGGCGAGGGCGGGACGGCCGTGGCCTTCGCGGCCCTGGCCTGCTTCCCGACCTCGGCGGCGCTGCCCGCTCCGCCCCCGGGCAGACAGGCCGTCAGGCCGCCGAGCAGGGTCGCGGCGGCGAGTGCCGTCGCCGTGGTCTTGGTACGGCTGCGCATCCTGGTTCCCCCCGTGGAAAGACGTCGTACTCCGAGGTTAGTGCGGTGCCCGCCCGCATCCGCCCACGGGGCGGACCGGCCGTGCTTCGACCCTGCAACGGTTGGGTCCTTCCCCTCACGGACGGCCGGAAAGGCTGTATACGCTCAGACCCTGACCCCCTTCCGCACGCCTCGTCAGGAGCAGCGATGCACGGCCCCGGCCTCCCGCCGCAGCACGGCCCCCACGGCCACCGTCCCGTGTCGGGGGGCGAGATGACGCTGCGCGTGCTGTTCACGGCGCTGCCCGTCCTCAGCTGCGGGTTCTTCGCCTGGGGGTCGATGCTGAGACTCGCGATCCTCACCCGCAGGCCGCGGGACTGGGCCCTGCTCGTCCTCAGCGGTGTGCTGTCGGTGGTCTGGATCACCCTCATCGGGATGGACAACACGCCCGAGCTCACCAAGTGGGAGAGCGACGCGGGTGCCGGTGGCTCGATCTTCACCGGTTTCGCGGTCTGCGTGTACTACCTGGTCTCCGACATCCGCCACCACGAGGCGAAGGCCCTCGCCCCCGCCGCGTCCTGGTACCCGGCGGCGCCGCAGACCCCGTACAGCGGCCGGACGACCACCCCGTCCTACGGCTACCCGCCCGCCCAGGTGCCCCCGCAGACGCCCCCGCAGGCCCAGCCGCCGCGCATCGGGCAGGTCCGCGCCGAACTCGACGAGCTCAGCGAGCTGCTGCGCCGGCAGGGCCAGGCCCACCCGCAGCAGCCCCCGCAGCCCGGCGGCCCCTACCAGGACCCGAACGGCACGGCGATCCAGGACCCGAACCGGTGACCGAGCCCGAACGCCTCATCGGCGAGCGCTACCGGCTCGCCAGCATCCTCGGCCAGGGCGGCATGGGCCAGGTGTGGACGGCCTACGACCAGCGCCTCGACCGGCGCGTCGCCGTCAAACTGCTGCGCCCCGACCGGGTCGCGGGCCCCGGCACCGTCGCCGAGGAACTGCGCCGCCGCTTCGTGCGCGAATGCCGGGTCACCGCCCAGGTCGACCACCCCGGGCTGGTCACCGTCCACGACGCGGGCAGCGACGGCGACGAGCTCTACCTCGTCATGGGCTACGTCGAGGGCTCCGACCTCGCCGACCACCTCGCCGCGCACGGCCCGTACCCCTGGCAGTGGGCGGTCGCCGTCGCCGCGCAGCTGTGCTCGGTGCTGTCCGCCGTGCACGCGGTGCCGATCGTCCACCGCGACCTCAAGCCCCGCAACGTGATGGTCCGCCCGGACGGGACCGTCCTGGTCCTGGACCTCGGCGTCGCCTCCGTGATGGACACCGACACCACCCGCCTCACCAGCACCGGCACTCCCATCGGCAGCCCCGCGTACATGGCGCCCGAGCAGGCCATGAGCGGCGCGGTCGGCCCGTACACCGACCTCTACGCCCTCGGCGTGCTGCTCTACGAACTCCTCAGCGGCAACGTCCCCTTCGCCGGATCCACCGCCCTCGGCGTGCTGCACCGCCACCTCTACGAGGCCCCGGCCCCGGTGCGGCCGCAGCGCCCCGAGATCCCGCCGGAGCTGGAGGCGCTGATGCTGCGCCTCCTCGCCAAGGACCCGCAGGACCGGCCCGGCTCCGCGCAGGAGGTCTACGAGGCCCTCGCGCCCCTGCTCCCGGCCCGCGGCAGCCGCACGCTGGGGGTCCTCCCGGACGGAGTCCGGGGGATCGGCCGGCTGGACCCCACCCGCCCCTTCCTGCGCCCCCAGGCGCCCTGGCCGGACCGGGCCGCCGTCATCCCGCCGCGCCCGGCCGACCCGCCGGCCCCGCCCCGGCCGGACATCCCCGGCGCGGTGGACGAGGCCCGCAAGCTGCTGGACCAGGGGCAGCTCACCCGGGCCGTGGACATCCTCGGCGGCATCCTCCCGGCGGCCGCCGCCGAGCACGGCGAACACTCGCCGGTGGTCCGCTCGCTGCGCAAGCAGTACGCCGCCACGCTCATGGACGACGGCCAGTTCCGCCGCGCCCTGCCCGAACTGCGGCGCCTCGCCGAAGAGTTCCCGGCGGGCGACCCGCAGGCGCTGCGCTTCCGCTACGACGCCGCCCAGTGCCTGGAGCAGCTCGGCGAGCCGGCGGCGGCGCTGGCCGAGTACCGCTCGCTGCTGCCCCTGTTCGAGAACCACTACGCGAACCCGGACCCGGGCCTGCCGCTGGAGGTCCGCCGCCGGATAGCGCACCTGCTGCTGTCGATGGGCGACCGCCCGGCCGCCCACGACACCCTGGTCCGCCTCCTGTTCGACGCGGACCGCCTGCACGGCCCGGGCCACCCCCTCCCGGTGGACATCCGCCGCACCCTCCAGTGGCTGGGCCAGGTGCGCTGAGGACCTACGCCACAGCGCCCCGACGGCGGCGCATAAGCGCCAGTCCGAGCACCACCAGGCCCGACAGGCCCGCCGCCGCCAGGCCCGGGGCCAGGCCCGGCGGGCGGAAGGAGCAGCTCACGGTGGTGGTGCGGCCGTCGAGGGGGACGGCCAGCAGGCCCAGGCGGGAGGCGGCCGGGCCGCCTTCGCAGGTCCAGCCCGCGATGGCCGGGACCGCGACCACCGCCGTGCCCGTGCTGCCGGGCGGCAGGGTGGCGCTCAGGCCCGAGGAGGTCACCCGTACCGAGGTGGCGGCCGACGCGCGCAGGGCCGACACCGCCGCCGTGAGGCGGGCCCGGTCCAGGCAGGACAGCGCCCACTGCGGCGGGGCCGGCCGGTCGAAGACCAGCTTCGAGACGGGCCCGCGCGAGGTGCCCAGCGGCTGGACCGCCGCCCGGTTGCGCGGGGGGTTGGCGTTCAGCCGGAAGGGGCGGCCGCCGGCGAGGCGGGCCGTCGCGTTGTACTCCGGGGCCCACAGGTAGGCCTCGGTCCCCGCCCGGCAGATCCCGGGCGCGACCGGGTCCTCGTACACCTTGGCGCCCAGCAGCAGTTCCTGGTTGGCGAAGGGGTCGTCCCCGTAGGAGGGGGAGGGGCCCGCCGGGTGGACGGTGACCAGCGGCGGGACCTCGGCGCGGGCGATCGTGCCGTCCGGCTTCAGGCGCGCGCCGACCGCGAACACCGCGTCCGTCACCGGGTTGTCGAGGCTCTGCACGTTGCGTCCCCGCGAGGTCCAGCCCGCGCCCAGCGCCTGCATCGTGCGGGTGAACACGTCCGGTGTGTGGCTGCTGTAGTAGGAGCCGCCCTCGCCGCCCAGCAGCATCGGGTCGTTGCCCGACAGCGCGGGCCGGCCCGCGTCGGTCCGGTACGCGGGCCAGCCCTCGGCGCCCGCCAGGGCCTCGGCGCGCCGGGTGTGCGCCGCGTTCCAGGACGGGTAGTCGTCCAGCCCGGCCAGCTTGCCCTTGTGCCCGTACGCCGTCGTCGCCGCGGCCTGCGCCACCAGCGCGAGGGCCAGCAGACCGGCGGCGGGCAGCAGCAGCCGCGGCCGGCGCAGCGCCCACCAGGCGGCGGCCGTCAGCGCCAGCCCGCCGCCGAAGAGCGCGTAGCCCCACGTCGTGGTCAGGGCGCTGCCGCTCGCCCACAGCGCGGCCGCCGCGAGCACCGCCGCGCCCGCCGCCAGGGCCCGCGCCGAGGGCAGTCCGGCCGCCAGCCCCGTCCAGGCGGCGATCACCACGACCCCGGCCAGCACGAAGGTCTGCCGGTACGCGCTGCCGTTCGGGGTCGCGAAGAGGTGCCAGGCCAGATGGGTCGGCGCCCACTGCAGGGACAGCAGCACCGCCGCCACCAGCCCGGCCCACCACCAGCGGGTCCGGGCGGCCAGGGCCCGGTGGAAGGGGAGCGCCGCCACCAGCAGCAGGGTCCCCGTCCCCACGAACACGGCGGGGGAGTTGAAGGAGTACGTCGCCGGCATCAGCCGCGCGAACAGGTCGGACCACGGCACCGGCCCGAACGGGCGCGACCACCCCGGATAGGCCTGCTTCGAGCTCAGGAACAGCGGCACCAGTACCGGCGCGGCCAGAGCGATCCCCAGCACGACCGTCCCCGCCGCCCGCCCGACCACCAGGGCCCGCTCGCGCACGCCCTCCCGGGTCAGCACCACCCGCACCAGCAACACCAGGGCCGCGCCCAGCGTGGCCATGTACGCGGTGTAGAAGTTCGCCGTCCACGAGACGGCCACCACCAGCACCCCCAGCACGGGGCGCCGCGCGCGCAGCGCCCACTCGCCGGTGAGGCACAGCAGCGGGAAGGCGATCAGCCCGTCCAGCCACATCGGGTTGTACGAGGCCTCGATCACCGACCAGCCGCACAGCGCGTACGAGGCCCCCAGCAGCCCCGCCGCCCACCAGGGCCCCTGCCGCTGGGTGCGCAGCAGCCAGGCCATCGCCGCCGCGGCGGCCGCCATCTTGAGCACCGTGACCACGTACACCGCGAGGTCGATGTCCTCGCGCGGGAACAGCGCCACCAGCACGGCGAACGGGCTCGTCAGGTAGGTCCCGAGGTCGGGCAGGAAGCTGGTGCCGTACCCGGACTGCCAGTTGAAGAGGAGCCCGCCGCGGGCCTGCCCGTGCAGCAGGTCCCACAGGTGCGCGTGGAACGGCACGAACTGGTTGCCGAGGTCGTTGACGCTGCGGTGGCGGGACCCGTACGGGAAGACGCGCGCGACGGCGTCCCCACCGCACACGGCCACGAGCGTGACCAGGGCCGCGAACGCCGCCCCGAACAGGCCGGGCCGGCGCGGCGAACGCCTGGCGGGAGCGGATGCGGACCGGTCCGGGACGCGGTGCGGGGCGAGCTGCTGTGTCGACATGGTGAGGCGACCATCCCAGGAACGGGGGGCACGACGGTAGCCGGGGGGTGAACTCGCACCCCAACACCCCGGGAATCGTTGGTCGAAGCGGTGGCCCGGACCACCCTGACTGCATACCATCGATCACCGCACGGCCCTTGTGCACCGACGCACAATCTCCCGGCCCTGGAGGCTCCTTTGCACCGTCGCACAGCGCTCTCCGTCTCCGCCGCCCTCCTCATGGCGGCCCCCCTGCTGGCCGCCTGCTCGGGCGGGACCCGCCCCGGCACGGCGGCGGTCGTCGGCGGGGAACGCATCACCACCTCCGCCCTCCAGGCCCAGGTCAACGACGTCCGCACGGCGCAGAACCGTTCCGGGCAGGGCGCGCAGCTCATCGAGGCGACCGCCGGACTGGAACGGCTGAAGCTCAACAAGATGATCCAGACGGCCGTCCTGGAGCGGGCCGCCGACGACGCGGGCCTGAGCGTGAACACCAAGGAGATCGAGGAGGTGCGCAAGGCGCAGCTCCAGCAGGCGGGCGGGGAGAAGGAGCTCGCGGCGGCCGCCCTCCAGCAGGCGCAGCTGGCACCGGACCAGCTGGAGGCGGACACCCGCTTCAAGCTGTTGCGCGACAAGGTCTTCGCGCACTACGGCAGCCAGGACAAGGCCCTGGCCAAGCTGTCGGAAGCGGCGAAGGCCCTGCACATCGAGGTGAACCCGCGCTACGGCACGTGGGACGCCCAGCAGATCATCCTCGGTGACCAGCAGACCCCGTGGATCACCCAGCGGACCCGTCCCGAACAGGCGGCCCCCGCCGGAGCCTGACGCACGCGGGCGGAGGTAGGTTCGGAGGGTGACCGACCACACCGCCGAACCCGCCCCCGCCGAGCCCGCCGGCCGGATCGTCCTGCTGACCGCCAGCCACCGGGTCGCCCCCGGGCTGCTGTCCTGGCCGGCCTGGCAGACCCTGCACGCCGCGGACCTCGTGCTGTGCGCCGACCCGGACCACCCGCAGCTGCCGTACCTGCGCGAGGCGGGCGTCGAGGTGGTGCGGGACGCGCCCGACGCCCACGCGCTCGTCGAGGCCTGCGCCGGGGGCCGCACGGTCGTGGTGATCCCGGGCGGCGAGGGCGACCAGCGGCTCACGGACGGCCTGGCCCGCCTCGCCGGGTCCGGCCGCGTCAGCATGCCCGACCTGGAGCTGCTGCCCGGTTCGTACGACCTGCCGGGCGCGCGGCTGCTGGACCTGGTGCAGGTGATGGACCGGGTGCGGCGCGAGTGCCCCTGGACCTCCCGGCAGACCCACGAGGGGCTGGTGAAGTACGCCATCGAGGAGGCGTACGAGCTGGTCGAGGCGATCGAGGACGGTGACCGCGCGGCGCTGCGCGAGGAGCTCGGCGACGTGCTGCTCCAGGTGTTCTTCCACGCCCGCATCGCGGAGGAGGCGGGATCGGTCCCCGCGGGAGAACAAGAAGGAGAAGAAGAAGGAGAAGAAGAAGGAGAAGAAGAAGGAGAAGAAGGGGACGAGGCGTTCTCCATCGACGACGTCGCCGGCGACCTGGTGGACAAGCTGATCCGCCGCCACCCGCACGTCTTCGGCGACGCGAAGGCCGAATCCCCCGAGGACGTCAACGCGCACTGGCAGGCCACCAAGGCGGTCGAGAAGCAGCGGGAGTCGGTCACCGACGGGATCCCGCTCGCCCAGCCCGGGCTCGCGCTCGCGGCCAAGCTCGCCGGGCGGGCCCGTACGGGCGGCATCGGCGTGGAACTGCCCCGGGGCGAGGGCGTCGGCTACGAACTGCTCGCGCTGGCGGCGCGCGCCGAGGCGGCGGGGACGGACCCCGAGACGGCGCTGCGGGCGGCGGCCCGCGCGTACCGGGACGCGATCAGGGCGGCCGAGGGCGTCGCCTGATCCACCCGGGCCCGGTCAGTCCTCGTGGCGCGGGGCGCGGGCGGCCGGGTTGTGCCAGTACGGGTCGGGGCGGCTCAGGAACCATTCGCCGAAGCCCAGGGGCCGGGTCCGCGCGGAGCCGGAGACGGGGACCGCGTCGTAGAAGAGCCGCTCGGGCAGGGCTCCGAGTTCCTCCAGGAGTAAGGCGGTCTCCTCGATGAACTGCGGGGGCCCGCTGAGGTAGACGTCCCGCTCCCGCCACATGGCCCGGTTGCCGAGGGCGGTGGCCAGCCGGGTGGTGGCCTGGTTGCGGTGCTGCCCGGGGGCGGGGGTGATGTAGGTGACGCCGAGCCATCCGCGGGAGGCGGCGTACCCGTCGATGAGCGGGCGGTCGTAGAGGTGGGCGCCGTCCCGGGCGACGACGAAGAGGCGTACGTCCTGATCGGGAGGGTGTTGCACCAGTTCCTCCAGCATCGCCCGGACCGGCGCCCAGCCGGTGCCGGCGGCGATGAAGGTGAGGGGCCGGTCGGCGCGGCGCAGGACCAGGTTCCCGCCCGGGGCGCCGAGCCGCAGCAGCTCGCCGGGCCGGATCTCGCGGACCAGGGCGGTGCTGAGCCGCCCGCCCTCGATGCGGCTGACGTGGAGGTCGACGGTGGTGTCGGGGCGGGGCGCGTTGCCGAGGGAGTACGTGCGCCAGGTGGTCGGGACGCGGTCGCTGCTCACGCTGACGTACTGGCCGGGCCGGTAGGGGAGCGGGGCGTGCGGGCGCAGGGTCAGCACGGCGATGTCCTCCCCGTACTGGAGGTGGCGCACCACCTCGGCGTCCCACCAGGGAGGCTCGTCGCTCGCGTCGGCGCCGGCCGTCATGGTGTCGGCGATGAACTGGTAGGCCTCCGTCCACGCCTTCTCGACCGCGGGGGTCCACGCCTCCCCGGAGGTCTCGGCGAGGGCGGCGAGCAGGCTCGCGCCGAGGGCGGCGTAGTGCTCGGGCCCGGCGAGGAACTTGCGGTGGTCGCGGCCGAGGTCGCGTAGATAGGGGACGAGGGTCTCGTTCTCCAGGTGGGCGATGACATGGGTGAGGGCGGCGAAGAGCCGGTCGCGCTGGCGCTCCATGTCCTCGAAGGAGGCCGGGAAGAGCGCACGGACCTCGGGGTTGTGCCAGAAGAGGTGGGAGTAGAAGAACTTGGCCGCGTGCTCGGCCCGTCTCTCCACCACCGCGAAGCTGCTTTTCAAGATCCTCACATCCACAAAACCGAAAGTAGGAATGCCGGGCAACGCGAGGTCAAGCGATGGCCGATCTACGGACAGCCGCGACGAACCGCGTATATGGGGTGGGGGCTTCCGGCCGGGATAACGTCATCGGGTGCATGAGCAGACCTCCACGCCCCCCGCCGGCTCCTCCCCTTCCCAGGGCCCGACCCTCTTCGACTGGGAGTTCGCGACCGACCCCTACCCGGCCTACGCCTGGCTGCGCGAACACTCACCGGTGCACCGCACCAAGCTCCCCAGCGGGGTCGAGGCCTGGCTCGTGACCCGGTACGCCGACGCCCGCCAGGCCCTCGCCGACCAGCGGCTCAGCAAGAATCCGGCGCACCACGCGGAGCCCGCGCACGCCAAGGGCAAGACGGGGATCCCCGGGGAGCGCAAGGCGGAGCTGATGACGCACCTGCTGAACATCGACCCGCCGGACCACACCCGGCTGCGGCGGCTGGTGTCGAAGGCGTTCACCCCGCGCAGGGTCGCCGAGTTCACCCCGCGCGTGCAGGAGCTCACCGACCACCTGATCGACAAGATCGTCGAAAAGGCGGGGGACGCGGAGGCGGGGGAGGCCGATCTCATCCATGAGTTCGCCTTCCCGCTCCCCATCTACGCCATCTGCGAGATGCTCGGCGTACCGCGCGAGGACCAGGACGACTTCCGCGACTGGGCCGGGATGATGATCCGGCACGGTGGCGGCCCGCGCGGCGGAGTGGCCCGTTCCGTCAAGCAGATGCGGACCTATCTCGGGGAACTCATCCACCGCAAGCGGGATGATCTGGGCAATGACCTCATCTCGGACCTGATCCGGGCGAGCGACCACGGGGACCACCTGACGGAGGCCGAGGCCACGGCGATGGCCTTCATCCTCTTGTTCGCCGGCTTCGAAACCACCGTGAATTTGATTGGAAATGGGCTGCATGCCCTTTTCATGAACCCCGATCAGCGCGTGCGCCTCCAGGATTCCCTCGCGGCCGGCGAGAGCGCCCTCCTGGAGACCGGCATCGAGGAACTCCTGCGCTACGACGGCCCGGTGGAGCTGGCCACCTGGCGGTTCGCCACCGAGCCGCTGACCCTCGGCGGGCAGGACGTCGCCGCCGGAGACCCCGTACTCGTGGTCCTCGCGGCGGCCGACCGCGACCCCGAGCGGTTCGCCGACCCGGACACCCTGGACCTCTCCCGGAGTGACAATCAGCACCTCGGCTACGGCCACGGCATCCACTACTGCCTCGGCGCCCCGCTGGCCCGCCTCGAAGGCCAGACGGCGCTCGCGACTTTGCTGACGCGTCTGCCGGATCTGGAACTTGCCGTTCCCCCTTCCGACCTGCGCTGGCGCGGCGGGCTCATCATGCGTGGCCTGCGCACCCTTCCGGTCCGCTTCACAACCCGGAACGGTTGAGACGTCCCGCCGTCGCCGGGCGGCGCCGAGGCCCGCCCGGCCACGGCGCGGTGCCGCCCGGTCGCCTGACCGGAAGTCAGTCCAGGCCCGAACTTGTGACATCCGTTCGAAGGGGGCTAGGTTCTGCCGTTACCCCGCCGTTATGCGAAAGGTGCAGCCTCATGCGTTCCGGGAACGGCCGCCACAGACGTCCCCGCCAGGTACCCGCCCTGGTCGTCACCGCCGGAGTCACCGGCTCCGCCCTCGCCCTGCCGCTGCTCGCGGCAGGCGGCGCGAGCGCCGCCGACACCGCCACCTGGGACAAGGTCGCCGACTGCGAGAGCGGCGGCACCTGGAGCGCCAACTTCGGCAGCGGGGCCTACGGCGGCCTCCAGTTCAGCCTGGAGCAGTGGAAGAACGCGGGCGGACTCGCCTACGCGGAGCGCCCGGACCTCGCCAGCCGCTCCCAGCAGATAGCCGTCGCCGAACGGGTGCTGGCCTCCCAGGGCCCCCAGGCGTGGCCGCTGTGTTCCGCCTCGGCCGGGCTCACCCAGCAGGGACCGGCCGCCCAGGTGGACCCGGGGAATGCTCCCGGACCGGTCGCGCCCTCCCCGTCCCGCCCGGACACCTCGGTGCCCGACAGCAGCACGGGCGGCCGGGCCACCGACTTCGGCGCCCCGACCCCGAAGCCCTCCAAGCCGGGCGCCTCGCCCTCCACGGACCCGAGCGGCCTGCCGGACTACCCGCTGGGCCCCACCACCGGACTGCCCGTCATGCCCGAGCCGGACTACTCGGTGCCGCCCACCGACCCGACGGTGCCGCCCACCACGCCCCCGGTCGGCCCGACCGCCCCGGTGGACCCGACGGCCCCGGTCAGCCCGACCGCCCCGGTGGACCCGACGGCCCCGGCGACCCCCGGAACCACCCCCGGAGCCAAGCCCGACAGCGCGGGCAGCGCGAAGGCCGACGGCGGGGGCAAGCACCGCGGCCCGGCGGCCATCGAGGTGCCGGCCGCGCCTGGCACGGCGTCAGGCGCCGCCGCCGAGCCCGTCTACACCGTGAAGGCAGGCGACAGCCTCACCGCCATCGCGGACGCCAACGGACTCAAGGGGGGCTGGAGCGCCCTCTACCAGGCCAACGAGCAGGTCATCGGCGGGGACGCGGACCTCATCAAGCCCGGTCAGAACCTGGATCTAACCAAGAAATAGGGGCAGTTCGGGCACCCATAAGACCTGAATGTCCGTTATCGGCAAATGAGACATGCGTCTCTTCCGGTCAACTGGCGTGGCTCGTTCCGGAACTTCCGCAAACCCCGCCCTCACCTGCGCAAACGTGCTCTAGAGGAACGCAAGTAGGCCGGTTTCTCCCTGATGTCGCGCGTTGAACATCGGGGAGAGACCTGTCTACCTTCTGAATCGCTCGCCACCGCGGGCTCCTTCGACCGCATCGCCGAATCCTGCCGGCGGACGGGGGGAACAGTCGTCGCGTAAAGCGCCGAAGGCAGGAGCGGGGGAACCAAGGTAGGCGCCGGGAACGGCCGTTGAGAGACGGTCACGCCCCGGCTAGGGGTTAAGCCACGTGCTCGACACGTGACCGGGCAACTCATCCGCCCGAACCCGACAGCTCACCTCGAAGGCGTCGGTGAGGAGAACTCCATGCTGCTTTCCGGCAAGGGCAAGCACCGCCGCGGCTCCAAGGCCGTCCGCATCGTCACGCTCGCCGGTGTCGCCGGTGTCGCCGTCGCGGCCCCGCTGATGGCCGCGGGCACCGCCAGCGCCGCCACCGCCTCCGAGTGGGACAAGGTCGCCTCCTGCGAGTCCGGCGGCAACTGGTCCATCAACACGGGCAACGGCTACTACGGCGGCCTGCAGTTCTCGTCCTCCACGTGGGCCGCGTACGGCGGCAAGGCGTACGCCGCGCAGGCCAACCAGGCCTCCAAGTCGCAGCAGATAGCCATCGCCGAGAAGGTCCTCAAGGGCCAGGGCAAGGGCGCCTGGCCGTCCTGCGGCGTCGGCCTGTCCAACTCCTCGTACAACGGCGGCGGCTCGACCACCCCGGCGAAGCCGAAGCCCGAGACGAAGCCCGAGGCCGCCAAGCCCGCCAAGCCCGCGAAGCCGGCCACCCCGAAGGCGGAGACCAAGCGTCCCGCCGAGGCCCCGGTCACCCGCTCCGAGCGCTCGGAGACCCCGGCGCCGGCCAAGACCGCCCCGAAGACCCAGGCCCCGAAGACCGGCAACGGCTCGTACGAGGTCAAGGAGGGCGACACCCTCGGCACCATCGCCGAGGCCAACGGCGTCAAGGGCGGCTGGGAGAAGCTCTTCGAGCTGAACAAGGACATCGTCGACGATGCCGACCTGATCTTCCCCGGGCAGAAGCTGAACCTCAGCTGAATTCCCCCGCAACACCGCCGCGTCCGGTGACGGCGCGGCACCCGTGACACCCTCCCGCCGCCCGGCGCGTATCCCCCCACGCGCCGGGCGGCGGCGTGTTGTCCGCCCGGCGCGTGGGGGAATTGCGCGCCGAATCAAGGTCCGTATGTCAGGGAACAGGGGTATTC
>NZ_JBHWBP010000141.1:0-8612 GCF_042735575.1 Streptomyces sp. NPDC059564
CCCGCAGGTGGTCTGACGGCCCGGAAGACGGCCGGACATGCCGCTGCCCCCCGGTCCGAGGGACCGGGGGGCAGCGAAGCGGAGTACGCGGGATCAGACGGCGTCGGCGGTGTCCGCGACCGGCGCGGCGGCCTTCGTCCCGTCCTTCGCCGCGTCCTTCGCGGTGGCCGGAACTTCCGCCGAGGCGGCGGCCACGCGCGGGCCGTGGCCGGAGCGCAGGCCGAGCCAGCTGATCAGCGCGACCAGCGCGAAGGCGGCGGCCCCGATCCCGAAGGTGAGGGTGAAGCCGGATTCGGCGGGCAGTGCGGGAACGCCCGGCGGGAGGTGCTCGATCGTCTTGGAGGCCAGGATCGTGGTGACGATGGCGCTGCCGATCGCGCTGCCGGTGGAACGGGAGATCGAGTTGATGCCGTTGGCGATGCCGCTCTGGTGGTGCGGGACGCTGGCCATGATCACGGCCGGCATGGCCGCGTAGCCGAAGCTCACGGCCGCGCCGACGACGAGGCCGGCGCCGATCACCGAGAAGCTGTGTCCGTGGTCCAGCGCCAGCCAGCCGAAGCCGACGGCGCCGAGCCCGGCGGCCAGGGCGAGCGCGACCCGCGGACCGCGGTGGCGGACCAGCTGGCCGCCGACGGGGGAGGCGAGCAGGGAGACGATCGCGCCGGGCAGCAGGAACTGTACGGAGGCGCGCAGGATGGACGCGTCGAAGCCGTAGCCCGTGAGCTTCTCGGGCATCTGCACGAGGTAGGAGACGCCGAGGAAGTTCGCGAACATGCCGAAGCCGACGAGGATGCCGGCCAGGTTGGCCATGAGCACCGGGCGGTGCACGAACATCCGCATGTCGACGAGCGGTTCGCGCACCTTGCGCTCGACCAGGACCCAGACGGCGGTCATGACGGCCGCGCCGGCGAAGCTGCCGAGGGTGCGGGCGGAGGCCCAGCCCCACTCGTGGCCCTGCGAGATGGGCAGCAGGAGCAGCAGCAGGGCGATGCCCAGGGTCAGCGCGCCGAGGAAGTCGGTGCGGCCGCCGGTCTTGTGACGGGTGGCCGGGACCAGGAAGACGACGGCGAGCAGGGCCAGCGTGGCGAAGCCGGTGGCCATCCAGAAGGCGTTGCGGTAGTCGGCGTCCTCACCGGAGGTGAGCAGGCCGGTGGCGACCAGCGCCAGTCCGCTGCCGAACGCGAGCGTGCCGCTGACCAGGGCCATGGCGCCGGGCAGCTTCTGCGGGCGGACCTCCTCGCGCAGCACGGACAGGGCCAGCGGGAAGATCGCGGTGGCCGCGCCCTGGAGCACCCGGCCCAGGATCAGCAGCGGCAGCGAGGTCGCCAGCGCCGCCACGACGGAACCCGCGACCATGACGCCGAGGACGGCCACCAGGGTGGGCTTCTTGCCGTGCTGGTCGCCGAAGCGGCCGAGCAGGGGGGTGAAGACGGCGGCGGACAGCAGGGTGGCGGTGGTCACCCAGCTGACGTTGGCGGTGGAGGTGCCGAGGTCGTTGCGGATCAGGCCCAGGATCGGTACGGGCAGGGTCTGCATCATCGACACGACCATGGCGGCGAGGCTCAGGGCGAAGACGATGACCGTCTCGTTCCTGTTCCTCGCTTCGGCGGGGGCGGATGCGGCGGAGCTCATGACTGGCAGGACCTTCTTACTGCTTCAGAACGCAGATGTTTGATGTCATCAAGTACTTCATCGAAGGTAGCCATCAATAGTTAAGGTGGTCAAGTAAAAGGTTGATAATGTCAACCATCCTGGAGTACGCTCCTGAGGTATGAGCGCCACCGCCCCACACGGCCCCACCAAGCTCGAACTGCTCGAACTGCTCGCCGCGATCGGCACCGCGCAGTGGCGGGACTTCGCCGCCGCGGCCGCCCGGTACGGGCTCACCTCCACGCAGGCCAAGGTCCTCGCCCAGCTCGACGGCCCCGTCCCGATGCGCGGCCTCGCCACTCTCCTGGCCTGCGACGCCTCGAACGTCACCGGGATCGTGGACCGCCTGGAAGCGCGCGGACTGGTGCGCCGCGAGGCCTCCGCCGCCGACCGGCGCGTCAAGAACGTCGTGGCGACCGACGAGGGCCGCGACACCATCCGCCGGGTGCGCGAGGAGATGCAGGCGACGCACGGCGCGCTGGACATCCTCGACGCAGCCGAGAGTGCCACGCTCTACGCCCTGCTGGAACGCCTGCGCCCCACCATGGAGAGCGGTTCCTGAGCCCCGGTCCTGAACCCCCGCGCCCGCCCCCGGGCCTCAGTCCAGCGGGGCGGCGGCGTCGAGGGCGGCCGTGAGGCGGCCCAGGCGCGCCTTGAGGTCGCGGAGCTCCTCCAGGTCGAAGCCGGTGGCCGTGGCGATCCGGCGCGGAACCTCCGCCGCGCGCTCGCGCAGCGCCGCGCCCTCCTCGGTGAGGACCGCGTGCACCGACCGCTCGTCCCGCGTGCTGCGCTCGCGCCGGATCAGGCCGGCCGCCTCCAGGCGCTTGAGCAGGGGCGAGAGCGTGCCCGAGTCCAGCCGCAGGCGCAGCCCCAGCTCCTTGACCGGCGTCGAGCCGTGCTCCCAGAGCACCAGCATCACCAGGTACTGGGGGTAGGTCAGTCCCAGATCCTTCAGGACGACGCGGTAGAGCCCGCCGAAGGCGCGGGTCGCGGCGTTGAGCGCGAAGCAGATCTGCCCGTCGAGGCGGAGGAAGTCCTGGTCGCGATCCTGGTCGCGGAGGGCGGTGGCGGGCTGCTCGGTCATGGGGCCAGTGTACCGGAGCACACTCGCGAGCCATTGAGTTGTGCACAATTTAATTGTGTGCTCTAGTAGTGGACGAGGGACGGTCACCCGCCGCCCCGCCCCCCTGAAAGGACCTCCCGATGGACGCGCTGTACACCGCTGTCGCCACCGCCAACGGCCGCGAGGGCCGCGCCGTCAGCTCCGACGGCCAGATCGACCTCGCGCTCGCCATGCCCCCGGCGCTGGGCGGAAACGGCCAGGGCACCAACCCCGAGCAGCTCTTCTCCGCCGGTTACGCGGCCTGCTTCGCCAGTGCGCTCGGCCTGGTCGGCCGCCAGGCGAAGGTCGACACCGGCGACATCTCGGTCACCGCGGAGACCTCCATCGGCCAGGACGCCGGCGGCTTCGGCCTCGCCGTGACCCTGCGCATCGAGCTCCCCGAGTCCCTCGCGGGCGAGACCGGCGCCCTGCTGGTCAAGCAGGCCCACGAGGTGTGCCCCTACTCCAAGGCCACCCGCGGCAACATCCCCGTCGAGCTCGTCATCGAGTAGTCGCCGGCCGCCGGCGGGCCCCGGAGCGCGCGTCCCGTCAGGACGCGCGCCGGGCGGCCACCACCGCGCACAGCCCCGCCATCGGCAGCTCCGCCGCGAGCGCCAGCACGAGCGCCATGCCCTGACCGCTCGTGCCCGCCGAGGTGGTGACGTCGAACCAGGCGTCCATGAGGAGCAGCGCGGCGGTGGCCGCCGCCACGGGCGAGACCCGCGGATCCCCCCGGCGCAGCAGCACCCCCGTCCCGGCCAGCCCCACGGCCAGCAGGGCGTCGAGCCCGATCCACGCGGCCGCCCAGTGCGACACCTCCACCGTCGCCGGCATCGTCTTCGCCAGCACCGCCATCCACGGCAGCAGCGCCAGCCCGGCGCCGGTGAGCACCGTCGAGAGGCGGACGGTGCGCCGGAACCGGATCTGCGGGGCGGCGAGGGCCATGGCTACGGGTCTCCTTCCGGCCCGCCGGCCGGTCCGCCGGGCACACCACCACTCTTGTGCCGCACGCCGCGAAGATCAGTAGCTCCACCGTCCGAACCGGGGGTGGTGCCAGCTACACCCCCCTCCGGGCACCAGGGTGATGGTTATGCCCTGACCAGGGCGATTACCGTACGGGCATGGCAACCCGCGGCGCGTTGAGGCGTACGTACACCTGGATCGCCTCGCACACCCCCTGGTCGGCGTGGGCCTGGCGCAACACCACCTTCAGCGCGGCCGCGATCCCGCCCGCGCTGCCGCTCGTCCTCGGCTGCGTCCTCGCCGTCGCGGGGCCCGGCCACAGCCCCGTCCCCCTGCTGCTCGTCGCCCTGTTCTGCCCGCTGCTGACGGCGCTCCAGCGCAGCCGCTTCCGGTCGCTGCTCGACCTGGACATACCGCCGGTCGTCCGTGAACACCGCTGGACGACCGTCCGCGGACTCACCGAACGGCTGCGCTCCGAATCCACCTGGCGGCAGTACGGCTACCACCTCGTGGTCAGCCCGCTCGCCGCCACCGGCGCCGCCCTCCTCGTCCTCCTCTGGGCCGGCTCCGCGGCCGCGGCGAGCGTGTACGCCTGGGCCTGGATGCTGCCCGTGGAGGAAATGCTCGCCGTCCCCGGCCTGCACTACCAGTACGACGGGATCACCGTGCTCGGAGGGCTGCTGCTGATCGCCGCGCCCTGGGCGGCCGCGACCCTGACCCGCCTGGACGCCGTCGCCGCGGCCGCCCTCCTCGGCCCCAACCGGGCCCGCGAACTGCAGCGGCGCGTCGAGGACCTCGCCGAGAGCCGGGCCGGGGTCCTCGACGCCGCCGACCTCGAACGCCGCCGCATCGAACGCGACCTGCACGACGGCGCCCAGCAGCGCCTGGTCTCCCTCGCCATGAACCTCGGCATCGCCCGCGCCACCCTCCCCGGCCTGCCGCCCGAGGCCAAGGCCGTCATCGACGAGGCCCACCGCGAGGCGAAGGAAGCCATCGAGGAGCTCAACAACCTGGTACGGGGCCTGCACCCGGCCGTACTCGAGGACCGCGGCCTGGACGCCGCGCTCTCCGGGATCGCCGCCCGAGCACCGCTGCCCGTCGAACTCGCCGTGGACATCGCCGAACGCCCGGGCCCCACCATCGAGGCCGTCGCCTACTTCGTCGTCTCCGAAGCCCTCGCCAACGTCGCCAAACACGCCCGCGCCGACCGCTGTTCCGTGCGCATCGGCCGCGTCGCCGGAGCCCGCGGCGACCTGCTGCGCGTCGTCGTCACCGACGACGGCGTCGGCGGCGCGGACCCGGCCGGCGGCACCGGTCTGGTGGGCCTGCGCAAACGCGTAGGGTCGGTCGACGGAACGATAATGATCAACAGCCCCGTCGGGGGACCGACCATCGTCACTGTGGAGCTGCCGTGCGGGCTGTGATCGCCGAGGACTCCGTCCTCCTGCGCATAGGACTCGTCAAAGTCCTCGAAATGGCCGGGTTCGAGGTGTCCGCCGAGACCGGCGACGCCGAAGGGCTCCTTGCCGCAGTCGAGGAACACCGCCCCCACCTCGCGCTCGTGGACGTCCGGATGCCGCCGGGCTTCACCGACGAGGGCGTCCGGGCCGCCCTCGTGATCCGCAGTCAGAACCCCGGCACGGCCGTGCTGCTGCTGTCGCAGTACGTCGAGGAGCGCTACGCCGCCGACCTGCTGGCTTCCCAGAACGGCGCGGGCATCGGCTACCTGCTCAAGCAACGCGTCGCCGACGTCGAGGAGTTCATCGACGCCCTGCGCCGCGTCGCGGCCGGGGGAACCGCCCTCGACCCCCAGGTCGTCGCCCAGCTCCTGCTGCGCCGCGGCGGCGGCCCGGACCCGCTGGAGCGGCTCACCCCGCGCGAGCGCGAGGTCCTCGCGCTGATGGCGGAGGGCCGCTCCAACGCGGGGATCGCCGAGGGGCTCGTCGTGAGCGAGAGCGCGGTCGCCAAGCACATCAACAGCATCTTCGCCAAGCTGGACCTGCCCCCGGCCGCCGAAGCCCACCGCCGGGTCCTCGCGGTGCTGCGCTTCCTGGACGGCACCCCGTGACACCTCGGGCGAGCCGCACGCACCGCCGAGCCTGGCAGTACGCCGCGCTGTCCGGCTCCGTCCTCGTCCTGCTGTCGGCCGGCCGGCAGGTCTGGGCGGAGGGGAGCCTGCACAGCGGCGTCCTGAGCGGGGGCAGCGCCGGGCAGGCCGTGACCGCCGTGGAGATCGTGGCCGGCGGCGCCGACGTCACCGTCACCCCGCGCGGGGACGGGCAGGTCGGCTACCGGGCCGACGTCCGCTGGTCGCTGCGGCGGCCGGAGATCGAGCAGAGCCGGCTCGGCGACACCCTGAGACTGACCCCGCGCTGCGCCGGCGACACCGACACGGAGGCCGACGCGCCGGGCTGCTCGGTACGGCTCGCGGTGACCGTGCCCACCGGGATCCCGGTGAAGGTGTCCGGGACCTCGGGCCGGATCAGCGTCAGCGGCCTGGAGGGCACCGTGGACGCGGACGTACGGACCGGCTCGCTGACCCTGGACGGCCTGCGCGGAGCCCTGCGGGCCAACGTCGGCTCCGGGGTCCTGAACGCCACCGGCCTCGCCTGCCGGGTGGCCGTCGTGCGGGCGGGCGCAGGCCTGGCCGACGTCCGCTTCCTGACCCCGCCGGACCGGGTCAGCGCCAGCGTCGGCTCCGGCCGCCTGGACCTCACCCTCCCCACGGACACCGGCTACCGCGTCACCAGCCGGGTGGGCGCGGGCCGTTGCGAGGTGGCCGACACCCTCCGCGACCCGTCGTCCCCCCGCACCCTGGACCTCGCCGCCGACTCCGGCAGCGCCCAGGCGGGCCACCGGCCCCCGGCCGACTGAGGGTCAGGGGTGTTCGTTGAGGGTCACCCGGATGTTCGCGATACGGCCCAGCCCGTCGAAGTCGACCCCGGCCGTGAGGCCGCCGGGCAGGGCGGCGGCGATCCGGCCGGGCTCCTGGTGGTGCGGCAGGCCGAAGTGCTCGAAGTAGCCGGCCACCATGGCGTACGGGGAGTGGCCGATCAGGCCGATCGACGAGGTGAGGGCGCCCGGGAGCGCCGAGGGGGCGAACGCGGGACGCGGCACCCGCGCGTCGTCGGCGAGCAGGTACAGCTGCGTGTCCGGACCGGCCTGCACGCTGAGGTACCCCGGCGCGCCGGTCACCCCCATCGCGGCGAAGGCGAGCATCTCGGCGGCCCTGCGCGGGTCGGCGAAGCCGGACAGGTCCAGCACCTCCTGCGCGAACTCGGGGATGCCGTACGCCCTGCCGTACTCCCCGGCGCGCCCGGACAGCGCGACCACCGGAGTGCCGCGCAGCCCCGGGTTGGCCCAGCCCCACATCCAGGACCCCTCGGACATGTCGTACGTGCCCAGCACGGACACGCGGAGGTCGAGGCCGCCCTGGCGGTAGACGCAGGCGTCGAGGTCGGCGGTCCAGTCGCCGTCGGGCATGAAGGCCATCAGGGCCTGGAGCTGGGCCGCGCCCCACGCGGCGTGCCGTTCGGCCTCGAACAGGAAGGCGTCGCCGAACGGGGTGTTCACAGGTGTCGTCACAGGTCACCACCCTAAGCCCGCCCCTACCGGCGTTCGAGGACACCCCGTACGTAGGCGGCCTGGCCCGCGTGCTGGAGGTCGTCGGCCAGGACGCTGACGAGGCGCACGCCCAGGGTGACCGGCGGGTCCCACCGTTCGTCGACCACCCGGTCGAGGTCCGCCGCCGCGAGCTCGCGCACGAAGCGCAGGGTCTGCTCGTGCACCGCGTCGACGTAGCCCAGCAGCAGTTCGTACGCGTCCACGCGGACCGTCCCGGCCTGCCGCGCGGAGTGCCCGTACCCGGTCGCCCCGGCGGGCAGCCCCAGTCCGAAGCGGTCCTCCCAGCCCCCGGCCGCCCACACCTGGTCGAGCCCGGCGGCGTCGGCCACGTGGTCGTCCTGCACCCGCGTCAGGTGCCAGACGAGCCACGCGATCGAGTTCGCCGCCGGGTCGATCCGGGCGTTGAGTTCCTCGGCCGAGAGCCCCTCGACCACCTCGTGGACCACCTCCCGGATGCGTCCGAAGCCGTCCGCGATCACCTCGGTGCCCTTCATGCGCCTCTCCCGCCACGTCCGCCGAACCGTCCAGCCGCTGCCGGGACCACCATGCAGGGCCGCTGCCCAGCGGCGCGGGGCGACACTCCGTCAGCGGCGCCGCAGCCGCCTGCGGCGCAGCAGGATGCCGGCGGCCGCACCGGCGAGGGCGATCCCGGCCACTCCGGCGGTCGTCCACCAGCCGGTGCTGTCGGTGTCGGTGTCGGTCGCGGGGGTGCCCGCGGAAGCCGGGGACGAAGACGGGGCGGGGGCCGGGGCCGGAGGCGTCGACGCCGTCGGGGCGGCGGCGGAAGCCGTCGGCGGGGCCGGGTCCACCACCGGGACCGCGATCTCCCGCTCGGCGTGCCCGAGCGAGGGGAAGCCCGCGTCGATGCTGACCGTCCAGCTGCCGGGCGGCAGCGTCTCGGCCGTCGTCCAGGCGGCGGCCCCGCCGCTGCCGCGGACCAGCCGCCAGGGGCCCGCCGTACGGGTTCCGTCGGCGCTCACCGCGTTCACGGTGGCGGCCACGGCCTCCTCGACGGCGTCCCCGTCGTTCTCCCAGGTGACGTCGGCGGTGACGTGGCCGTCCCGCTGACCGGTGATCACGACCTTGAGGGTGTCGCCGTGGGCGTGCGCGGTGCCGGCCACGGCCACGGCCAGGGCCTGCGCGAGGACCAGCAGCGCGAAGGCGAGGGCGGTGAAGGACGGGCGGATGAGTCGCGGGCGCGTCGTCATGGTGCTCCAGGCGGGAGGTGAGGGGGAGTTGAGGGGCGGGGGGAGGGGAGGGGACGGGACGGGAG
>NZ_JBHWBP010000141.1:8622-18477 GCF_042735575.1 Streptomyces sp. NPDC059564
CCGCGGGCGCGGCGCCGCGGGGGGCGCCCCCCCCCCCCCCCCACGGCGGGTCAGCCCGCCTTGCGGACCGTCCAGGCCTGCGCCGGACGGCCGTCCGCGCGCTGGAGGTCGAGCAGCCAGTTCCCGTAGTAGGGGCGGCCGCTGACCGTGAGGGCGAATCCGCCGCTCGGGTCGGTGACGGCCACCGCGCCGTCGCGGGAGTTCAGCCGCCACTGCTGGTCGGCGCTGTTCCCGCAGGGCCGCTGGGCGACCCACATCCCGGCGGCGGGGGTGCCGCCCGGCTGGAGGCACTTGCCGGAGACGGCGGAGCGGATCCGGACGAGCCCGTTCCCGGCGTCGTCGAAGTACCACTGCTGCTGCGCGTAGCCGTTGGTCCGGCCGGCCACGAGGACCGTGCCGTCGGCGGTGCGGCCGTCCCACAGCTCGGCGGCCATGCCGCTGCTGCCGTTGCCGAGCACGTAGCGGGCGCCGGGGGTGGTGGCGCCGCCGCCGGTGGCGGTCGTACGGAAGGACGTGGCCTTGCCCGGGCCGCTGTCACGGCCGGCGGTGTCCCGGACCGAGACGGAGGCCGTGTACTCGGTGCCCGCCTTCAGGCCGTAGACGCGCAGGGAGGTGGACTGGACCCAGGTCAGGTGCTTGCCGTTCAGCAGCACCTGGTACCAGGCGGCGCCGTCCGTGCGGGGCCAGCTCAGCACCACCGAGTCGGCCTGGATCTGACCGGCCGTCACCGCAGGTCCGCCGCCCGTGGGCTTCTTGGTCGGGGAGGGCGTGGGCTTCGCCGTGGGGCTCGGGCTCGGGTTCGGGTTCGGACCCGTACCGCCGCCGTCGGCGCGCATCAGGAACTGGTTGTCGGCGATGTTCCAGTGGGTGGCGAGGTAGCTGCCCGCCTTCGGGCTGGTGTGGAAGTAGTCGTCGTGGTTGCAGTCCAGGATGTTCTCGGAGGCCTGGTTCGTGCACACGTTGCGCATCTGCGGGTAGTACGGGGTGTCCGAGTAGCACATGACGTCGAACTCGTCCGTGCAGTGCGCGCCGCGGCTGGTGTTGGGGGCGCTGTTGTTGACCGCGCCGAGGTTGTGGCCGAGTTCGTGCGCGGCGGTGTGGCCGCCCCAGCAGCCCGAGTCGGTGCGCCCGTAGGAGGGGCCGAAGTTGCTCAGGTTGTTCTGGCCGGGCCGCTCGTCGCCGTTGAAGGTGCCGATGCCGCAGTAGATCTGGGTGTCCGCGAAGATCATGTACTTGCGGTCGCGGCGGTCGAGGCCCTTGCCGGCGAGCGCGGCGTTGGTGGCGCTGAACTCCGCGAGCGCGGAGTCCGGGAGCTCGATGCTGATCACGGACGGGGTGCAGTCGGCGGCCGTGACGTAGCGGATGTGGCGGATCCCGCCGGTCTCCTTGGCGCTGGCCGCGTAGATGAGGTCGGCGTCGGCCGCCCACTTGCGGAACGAGGCCAGGTACTCGGCGTACCGGTCGCGGCCCGGGCCGTGCGCGTAGACGACCTGGACGCGGTTGCCGGAGGTGCCGTCGCCGTCGCACTGGACGGTCTGGCCGGCCGGACCGGCCGCGATGCCCTGGCTGCCGGAGGCCGGCGGGGCCGGGGCCTTGGCCGCGGCGGCGGTGCCCGCGGTGCGGGCGTCGGCGGCGGGCGCGTCCTGAGGACGCCCGCCGCCTTCCGTGGCGGCCGGGTCGGCGGCGGCGGGGGCGGCGGGGTCGGCCGCCGGGGCCTTGGTGCGGACCACGGGCTGGACGTCCCGCTTGATGTCCACGCCGCCGGGGGGAGCGTCGGGGCCGTGGGTGCAGAGCCCGGCGTCCGTGCGGTAGACGCCGACGCAGCGGTCGCCCTTGGCGGCGGGGGCGAGCCCGTCGTAGACCATGCCGCGGGCGTTCTCGTTCGCCGGGGCGGCCGCGAGGGCCGCCGGTTCCGCGTCCCGGGCCGGTGCGGAAGCCGGTTCGGCGGGCGCACCGGCCCCCGAGGCCAGTGCGGGAGTGGTCGCCTCGGCGTCCGGGCCGAGGCCGGAGTACGCGATCCCGCCGGCGATCACCGCCGCCGTCGCCATGGCGGCGGTGAGGAGTATCAAGCGGCGGGGTTTACGGCGGTGTTCACGCGGTCTGCGTCGCCGGCCGGCCGTGTGTCGTGCTGTCATGCGCACCTCAAGTCCTGGTCAGGAGAGTGGGTGCGCGGAAGCTTGCCAGATGGATGCCGTGGAGAATTCGGACAAACGGGAGCCGGGTCCAGGAAATCTATCCGTTACCTTCTGGCTTGATTTGATGAACCGTCAATTCCCAATGAAATCAAGGGAGTTACGCGCGTTGCGCGGGAAAGGTCCAGGCCATTAAAGGGATGTCGTTATCAAATCGAGATAAGGGGTTCGGGCTTATTGACGGCAATTCAGTCAGGTATTCACGTAAAAACTACCTGCCGAATTCCTTCCGTCACGAGCGGTGGCCGTGGGTGCCCAGGCCGCCCGGCCGGTGCGGCGGCGGCAAGGGCACCCGTACGGACTAGCGGGCGGCGTCCCGCTCCCAGCGGTAGAACCGGTGGGCCATGGCGTCCTTCGGGCTCCGCCAGGTCTCCGGGTCGTGCGGGCTGATGAAGGCCGACAGCCGGTCGCTGAGGTCGCGGAACTCCGGGTGGCCCGTGACCTGCGCGATGGCCGGACCGGGGTCCTCGTCGGACTCGATCAGGTGCAGGTACACGTCCCCGAACTGGAAGAGACTGCGGCGGCTGACCCCGACCAGGTGGGGCAGCTCACCCGCGTCCGAGGCGGCGAACAGGCCGGCGATGTCGGGTGCCGAACCGGGCGCCATGCGGGCCACGATGAGGGCTTGGTGCATCGGGAGGGTTGCCTTTCGACTCGGGAGAGTGGGGGTGGGGTGGGGGAGGCGGACCGGAGGGGTCCGCCTCAGCGGCGGGCGGCGGCCGGCTTGCGGCTGCCCCGCTCCCGCTGCTCGATCTTGTCCCGGATCAGTTCCATCTGGATGCGGGAGTTGTGGTTGATGCGGTCGGTCATCCCCGCGTCGTCGATCGGCGCGTCCGGCTTCATCGCGAAGTCCTGGACCCACCGCATCCGGGTGCCGCCGCCGGGCGCCTCCCCGTACTCCCAGTGGATGTCCATGTGCGCGAACGGGCCGGTCTCGACCCGGCGGGCCTTCACCGTGAGGCCGTCGCGGTCCACGGTGCGCTCCGAGACCCAGCTCCACACCACCCCGTTCTCGTCGGGGTGCATGGCGAGGCGGAACCGGGTGGTGTTCCCGGCCTTCTCGAGGATCTCGATCGACGCGTACTCGCTGAACAGCTCCGGCCAGTTGGGGAGGTCGTTCGTGACGTCCCAGACGACGTCGACGGGCGCGTTGACGGTGATCTCGTTGTCGGTGTGTCCAGGCATGTCAGGCTCCGGTCATGAGGCTGTTGTTGACGAGGTCGATGAACTCTCGGGGGCTCTTGCAGCGGTCCGCGTCCGTGGGCAGCGCGCGGCCCCGCCGGTTCTCCAGCTCACCGACGATGCCGAGCAGGCCCAGCGAGTCCAGCCCGTAGTCGTCGAACTGGGAGTCCGGACGGCTCGCGAGCTCGGAGGGGTCGACGGTGATGCCGGCGCTCTTCATGAGCTTCGCCAGCTCTTCGATGGTCAGTCGGTCGGACATGGTGCCTTCTCTCTGTTCCTGCTTCCGGGGGCCGCGCCGAACTCTGCGCGGCCCTGACCAACCGGGGTCCCGATCCCTACCGGCGGGATTCGGGCCCTGTGCGGAGGACGATCGCCGCGTTCGACCCCATCCGGCCCCGGCTCAGCACGAGCGCGGTCCGCAGGGAGGTGACACGGGCGCTGCCGGTGACCACGTCGAGGTCGTGGCAGACGTCGAAGACGTTCGGGGTCGGCGGCACCACCCCGTGTTCCAGGGCCAGTACGGCCGCGGCCGTGTCGAGGGTGCCGGCCGCGCAGTACGCACGCCCGGTCCCGGTCTTGGGAGCGGTCACGGGCACCTTCGAGCCGTGCCCGCCGAGCGCGTCGTGGATCGCCCGCACCTCCGCCGCGTCGGCCTCGGGCGTGCCCAGGGCGTCCGCGAAGACCACGTCCACCTCCTCGGGGGCGCAGCCCGCCTCCCGCAGCGCGCCGCGGATGGCGTGGGCCAGGCCCTCGCCGGACTCGTCCGGCCGCAGGGTCCCGGTGAAGGTGGCGGCGTGGCCGGCCAGCAGGGCCCGGACCGTCGCGCCCCGCCGCCGGGCGGCCTCCGCGTCCTCGACGACGAACATCGCGCCGCCCTCGGCCGGTACGAACCCGCACGCCTTGTCCGTGAAGGGCCGGTAGGCGCGCTCCGGATCGTCCCCGGCGCTGAGGCCCTCGTAGCCGAGCTGGCAGACCACCGAGTACGGGGCGAGCGGGGCCTCCGTCGCACCGACCAGCATGGCCCGGCTGCCCTGGCGGATCGCCCGGGCCGCGTGCGCGAAGGCGTCCAGCCCGCCCGCCTCGTCGCTCGCCACGACCCCGCACGGGCCCTTGAACCCGCGCCGGATGGAGATCTGGCCGGTGCTGGCCGCGTAGAACCAGGCGATCGACTGGTACGGGCCGACGTAGCGGGGGCCCTGCCCCCACAGCCGCTGGAGCTCGCGCTGCCCGAACTCGCCGCCGCCCGAGCCGGCCGCCGTGACGACGCCCACCGCGTACGGGTCGTCCTCGTAGTCGGCCCGGCCGAGCCGGGCGTGTTCCAGCGCCAGGTCGGCGGCGGCCAGCGCGTAGTGGCTGAAGCGGTCGGTCTGTACGAGGAACCGCTCCTCGACCAGCGCCCCGGGGTCGAAGCCCCGTACCTCGCCCGCGACCCGCACGGGAAGGTGCTCGCAGCCCTGCCGGGTCACCCGGTCCAGGACGCTGTCGCCCGCCTGGGTCGCCTTCCAGAAGGCGTCCGCGCCGATCCCGTTGGGCGCGACGACCCCGATGCCCGTGACGGCCACCGTCTTGCCGGCTGTACGGCTGTTCACGCGCGTACCTCCTTGGGCTGGGTCAGGACGACGGCGGACTGGAAGCCGCCGAATCCGCTGCCGACGGACAGCACGCTGCGCAGGGTGTGGCTGCGGGCGGTGCGCGGCACGTAGTCCAGGTCGCATTCGGGGTCGGGGGTCTCGTAGTTCGCGGTCGGCGGCACCACGTGGTGGGTCATCGCCAGGACGCAGGCCGCGAGTTCGATCGCCCCGATGGCGCCGAGGGAGTGCCCCACCATCGACTTGATGGAGGTCATCGGCGTCTTGTAGGCGTGGTCCCCGAGCACCCGCTTGACGGCCGCCGTCTCGTGGCGGTCGTTCTGCTTGGTGCCGGAGCCGTGCGCGTTGACGTAGTCGATCTCACCGGAGCCGACCCTGGCCTCGGCCAGGGCCGTTTCTATGGCCCGGGCCATCTCCAGGCCCTCGGCGGTCAGTCCCGTCATGTGGTGGGCGTTGCCGAAGGTGGCGTACCCGGCTATCTCGCAGTAGACGGTCGCACCACGCGCCCGGGCGTGCTCCAGTTCCTCCAGGACCAGCACGGCGCCGCCCTCGCCGAGGACGAAACCGTCCCGGTCGGCGTCGAAGGGCCGGGAGGCGTGCGCCGGGTCGTCGTTGTTCGCCGACGTGGCCTTGATGGCGTCGAAGCAGGCCACGGTGATGGGGGAGACCGGGGAGTCCGACGCCCCCGCGATGCATACGTCCATCCGGCCCTCCTGGATGGCGTGCACGGCGTAGCCGACGGCGTCGAGCCCCGAGGTGCAGCCCGTGGAGACGGTCTGCACCGGGCCGCGCGCCCCCGTCTGCTCCGCCACCGCCGAAGCGAGGGTGGCGGGCGTGAACGCGCGGTGCAGGAAGGGCGAGGACAGCCGGTGGTCCACGTCCCACCAGTCGCCCCGCTGGCTGACCGCGACGTAGTCGTGCTCCAGCCGGGTGGTACCGCCGACCGCCGTGCCCAGGGAGACGCCGGTGCGCCAGGCGCCCTCGCCGTCGAGTTCCAGGCCGGAGTCGGCCACCGCCTCGCGGGCGGCGACCAGGGCGAACTGGATGTACCGGTCCGCCCGGGCCGCTTCGTCCTCGCTCAGGCCGTGCTCGGCCGGGTCGAAATCGACCTCGGCGGCTATCCGGGAGCGGAACCCGGACGGGTCGAAGAGGGTGATCCCCCTGGTCGCCGTGCGGCCGTTGGACAGCAGGTCCCAGAAGGCGGGGGCGCCGATGCCGCCCGGGGCCACGACACCGACCCCGGTCACGGCCACCCGCCGGCGGGTCACGAAACCACTCCCGTGCGCTCCGGCGGGCGCTCCGCCCACCCGGACGCCTCGGGGTTCGGGGCTTCCTCGGTGTCGACGTGCCCGAGCTCGGGGCGCGGGGCGAGCGGGCCCAGGTGGAAGACCATCCGGGCCTCGGTGTCGCCGACGTTGCGGAAGCGGTGGCGCATGTTCAGCGGTACGAGCAGCCCCTGGTCGGTGCGCAGCGGGTGCGTCTCGCCGTCGAGGTCGACCTCCAGGCTGCCGGCCACCACGTACACGAACTCCTCGGAGTACGGGTGGTAGTGCTCGGCGATCGACTCGCCCGGCGCCATCACCGCCAGGCCCATGAAACCGCTGGTCGAGCCCACCGACGTCGGGGTGAGGACGGCACGCAGATCACCTCCGCGCCTGCGGTTGGGCTGGGTCTCGCTGAGGTCGACGATGCGCGGGTGATGTCTGGTCATGCTGACTTCCTCCTGGCGGATCGGGAGCCTGGCGGTGCGCATGGGCTGCCGGGTGGGGGTGGGGGGTGGTACGGGGGGAGGGGCTGGTGGGGTGCGTCCGGATCAGGCCTGCGCCGGAGCGTGCCGGTCGGTGATCGGGTTCATGGGGTGGGGGGCGTCCGCCACACCGGCGGGCTCCCCGGCGAGCAGGCGCCGCAGCACCGCCGCCTTGCGGGGGCCGTCGATGCCGAAGCCGCCGGCGAAGCGGCCGTCGGCCGGCCCGCGGACGTCGAGGAGCCGTACGACGACGTCGTCCCGCTGGAAGATGCTGCTGCTCAGCACGGGACTGGTCGGCAGCTTCGCGGCCGCCTCGTCCTGCCCGGCGAGGAAGCGCGCCACGAGCGGACCGCAGCCGGGCTTGGCCGGGTAGTACAGGGCGTGCCGCGTCACCTCCGTCGGCTGCGGGCCCTGCGCGGCCACGTGGTGGACGGCCGGGAGGGCCGCGCGCATGAAGAACATCCGCGCGGACTCCGGATCGGCCAGGTCCCGGTCCTGCTCCAGGTACGGGTTGATGGCCTGCTCCACGGCGCGCACCTCGGGCTGCTCCGACACGTGCCGCAGCGCCGCCGTCAGGTCGCCCTGCACCTCGACCGCCCGCACGACCCGGTTGCCGTGCATGAACAGGGAGGTGCGGCACAGCCGGGTGTGGTCGTCGACGCGGGCCTGCGGGGAGTCGTACGAGGACAGGATCTTCGCGACCTGCTTCTCGCTGCCCGGCTTGACCGTGAAGGTCAGCGCGTGCCGGACGATGCCCGCGCCGAGCCGGGGCGCGCCCTGGAGCCGGGCACCCACCGCCCGCTGCGGGGCCTCGTAGCGCTTGCCGGTCTCCCGCAGGACGGTGAACGTCAGCGGGCGCATCGAGCGGGCACAGGCGCCCAGCGGGCGGACCTGCTCGGCGTGCTCCTCGCTGTTCACCCAGGCGAGGTACTGGGGCGCGCTCTCCCACTCGCTGGTGATCAGCCACTGCGAGGGGTTCGCGAAGGACTGGCAGAGCTGGTCGCCCAGGTGCCCGGGCACCGACGCGATGTCGTGCCGGAGCCGCTCGTAGGCGTCGAAGAAGCGCTGCTGCGCGCCCTCGTGGAGGTCCATCAGCAGGACGACCCGGAGCATGGAGCCGTCGAAGGCGGACTGCGACACCCGTTCGGACAGGGTGGTTGTCATTTCCTCACTCCTTCGTGAGTGCACCGAGACCGGCACGTAGGCGCTCACCTGCGTCGTTCGGCGGCAACTGCCCGGGGGCGCGGGGCCCGCCGGCCGGTGGCTACGGGTCCGCGGGCCTCCGCGGTCGGGGACGGCGGGTGGTGGTGCCGAGAGGGGCCGCCGCTGTCGCTCATCGTCATCCGGCCGGGTGCGGATCGCTACGGATCCGGATCAAGCGGGAGACAACACGCGACTCGCCAGGGCGACAACCCTGATCGGGGGCATAAGGCGTCCACTGCCCCCCACACGAAACAGGAGCCCGCAGCTGATGGAAGAGCATGCCGATGTTCGCGTACCGGTCCTCGTCGTGGGCGGCTCCCTCGTGGGCCTGTCCACCTCGCTGTTCCTGAGCCGCCACGGCATCAGGCACCTGCTGGTCGAGAAGCACGCCGGTACCTCCGTGCACCCCCGCGGCCGCGGAATCAACGCCCGGACGATGGAACTGTTCCGCACGGCGGGAGTCGAACCCGCCATCCGCAAGGAAGCCTCCGCCCTTGAGGCCAATCAGGGCATCCTGCAGACCCAGTCCTCGCTCGTCGGCGGTGAGCACAAGTGGCTCATCAAGGCCGTCGACCCGTCCGGGGCGCTCACCAAGTTCAGCCCCACCGGCTGGTGCCTGTGCAGCCAGAACAACATCGAGCCGGTACTGGCCGCGCAGAGCCGCGCGCAGGGCGCCGACGTGCGTTTCTCCACCGAACTGATGAGTTTCGACCAGGACGCGAACGGCGTGAGCGCCGTGGTGAAGGACCGTGAGACCGGCGAGCACCTCACCGTGCGCGCCGATTACCTGATCGCCGCCGACGGCCCGCGCAGCCCCGTGCGCGAGGCCCTGCGCATCCGCCAGACGGGCAACGGCGAGCTGTTCCACAACGTGAGCATCGTCTTCCGATCCGAGCGGCTCGCCGGGATCCTGGGCGACCTGCGCTTCATCGTCTGCTACCTGATGAAGCCGGGCGCCGATGGGGCGCTGCTGCCGGTGGACAACGAGACCCAGTGGGTCTTCCACGCCCCCTGGCACCCCGAGACGGGGGAGACCCTGGAGGACTTCACCGAGGAGCGCTGCGTGGCGCAGATCCGCGCGGCCATCGGGGTGCCCGACCTGGACGTGGAGATCGGCGGCAAGGCCCCCTGGCACGCCGCCGAACGGGTCGCGGAGCAGTACCAGGTCGGGCGGGTGTTCGTGGTGGGCGACGCCGCCCACGAGATGTGCCCGACCGGGGCCTTCGGCTCCAACACCGGCATCCAGGACGCGCACAACCTCGCCTGGAAGGTCGCGGCCGTCCTCGGCGGCGCGGCCGGTCCGGAGCTGCTGGAGACCTACGAGGAGGAGCGGCTCCCGGTGGCCCGCGCCACCAGCGAGCGCGCGTCCGCCCGTTCGGCCGAACACAGCCACCCCGGGTACGTACCGCCCCCCACCATGGGCGGCGGCCCGGGCAGCGGGGTCCTCACCACCGCGATGGGCTACTGCTACACGCAGGGCGCGGTCCTCGGCGGCGACCCGTCCCGGCCGGTCATCCCCGAGGCGATGCGCCTCAAGGGCGACGTCGGCACCCGCGCCCCGCACATGTGGCTGACCCGGGCGGGGGAGCGGATCTCCACGGTCGACCTGTACGAGCGCGCGTTCGTGCTGCTCAGCGGCCAGGGGACGCCCTGGCGGAAGGCCGCGGCGGAGGTGGCGCGCACGACGGGCGCGCACCTGGACGCCTACGCCATCGGCTCCGGGCCGGACGCCGATCTGGTCCAGCCGGACGGCGCCGACTGGGCGGAGCTGCACGAGCTGGCGGCCGACGGAGCGGTCCTCGTACGCCCGGACGGGTTCGTCGCCTGGCGTTCGGAAGGAGCGGTCTCGGACCCCCAGGCCGTCCTGCTGGACGCGATGAAGCGGCTCCTGCGGCGCGCCTGACGGCCGGCCGGGCCCGCCCGCTAGCGGCAGGCCCAGCAC
>NZ_JBHWBP010000142.1:0-18331 GCF_042735575.1 Streptomyces sp. NPDC059564
CCGGGCCTCAGCCGTACCGAGCTCCGAAAGGAACTCAGAGCACGTCGGCGGCGATCCGCTCCGCCACCCGCTCCAGCAAGGGGCCGGCGTTGGGGATGGACTTGGCCGGGTCCGGCTCCAGGTCCGTCAGCGGGTACGCCCGGCGGATCCCGGCGGCCTCCAGGGCCTCCTGGCTCAGCAGCAGCCGGCCGCACACCGCCACCACCGGCTTGCCCGCGGCGCGCGCCGCGGCCGCGACACCGGCCGGGGCCTTGCCGTGCAGGGTCTGCTCGTCCAGCGAACCCTCACCGGTGATCACCAGCGTGGCGCGCTCCAGCGCCGGGGCGAAGCCCAGCACCTCCAGCATCAGCTCGATGCCGGGCCGGAACGTCGCGCCGAGCAGCAGCGCCCCGTAGCCGATGCCGCCCGCGCCGCCCGCGCCCGGCAGCACCGCGCACTCGGCGGCCTTCGGGCCGATCGCCTTCTCCAGCACCACCGCGAAGTGGGCCAGGGCCGCGTCCAGCGTGGCCACGTCCTCCGGCGACGCCCCCTTCTGCGGGCCGTAGACCGCCGGAGCGCCCTTCGGACCCGTCAGCGGGTTGTCCACGTCGCTGGCCAGGACGAACTCGACGTCCGCGAAGCGCGGGTCGATGCCGGACAGGTCGGCCGAGGCCAGCCGGGCCAGCGCGCCGCCGCCCGGGCCGACCGGTTCGCCGTTCGCGTCCAGGAACACCGCGCCCAGCGCGGCCAGCATGCCCGCACCGCCGTCGGTGGTGGCGCTGCCGCCCACGCCGAAGACGATCGAGCGCGCTCCCGCGTCCAGCGCGGCCTTGAGCAGCTCGCCGGACCCGTACGTGGTCGCCGTCAGCGCGGCGAAGGTGCCCGCGGGCAGCAGCTGGAGGCCGGAGGCCTCCGCCATCTCGACCACCGCGGTGCCCTCGCGCAGTGCGAAAGCGGCCGTGACCTGCTCGCCGAGCGGCCCGGTGACCCGTACCTCCCGGCGTTCGAAACCGGCCGCGACGGCGGCCGCGACCGTGCCGTCACCGCCGTCCGCGACGGGGAGGGTCTCGATCTCCACGCCCGGTACGGCCTTGCGGAGCCCGGCCGTCACCCGCTCCGCGACCTGAACGGCCGTGAGCGAGCCCTTGAATTTGTCCGCGGCGATGAGCACGCGCGCGGTCTCAGTTACTGCTCCGTCCGTCACCTTGCTAATCCCTTGCTATCGAACAGTGCAGTCGCGCCACCATGAGCCTATCCGGAGGATCCTCCTATGCCCATGGGTGGCCTGGGCCACACCCGGCGCGCCATCCGCCTAAAGAGGGATATATGCCTGCATAGTGTGGCCGCATGAGCGCGGATTCACTGGAACAGCCACCTCCGGATGCCCCGGGAGGGGGGTCCGACGGCCGGGTGGACGGCAGTCCCGACCACACCGTCGTCGTCATCGGGGTGATCGCCGTGCTGGCCGTCGTCGCCTGGGCGGCCCTGGGCAAGAGCTCCTTCGACACCGCCTCCGGCACCGCCCTGGCCTGGGTGCTGAGCAACTTCGCCTGGCTGTTCGTGATCGCCGCCGACGTGTTCCTCGTGATGTGCGTGGTCCTCGCCATCAGCCGCTTCGGCCGGATCCGGCTCGGCGCCGACGACTCCGAACCCGAGTTCACCAACCTCGCGTGGATCGCGATGATGTTCAGCGCCGGCATGGGCATCGGCCTGATGTTCTACGGGGTGGGGGAGCCGCTCACCCACTACCTGAACCCGCCGCCGGCCTCCGGCGCGGCCCCCTCCTCCGGTGCCTCCGCCCTCGCGGCCATGGAGTACAGCTTCTTCCACTGGACCCTCACCCCCTGGGCGATCTACGGCATCGCCGGTCTCGCCCTCGCCTACGCGACCTTCCGCAAGGGCCGCGGCAACCGGCTCAGCTCCGCCTTCGTCCCGCTGATGGGGGAGGAGCGGGCCAACGGGTGGGCCGGGAAGGCCATCGACCTGCTCGCCGTGTTCGCCACCGTCTTCGGCACCGCCACCAGCCTCGGGCTCGGCGCGCTCCAGGTCTCCAAGGGGCTCAGCATCACCACGGGGACCGAGGACTCCACCAGCGTCGAACTGATCATCATCGGCTCGCTCTCGGCGGCCTTCGTGCTCTCCGCCTTCTCCGGCCTGCACAAGGGCGTGAAGTGGCTGAGCACCATCAACATCGTGCTCGCCGCCACCCTGATGCTCTTCGTCTTCGTGCTCGGCCCCACCGTCTACATCCTGGACGTCATCCCCTCCAGCGTCGGCGGCTACCTGGACCAGCTCCTGCCCATGGCCACCCGCACCGGCGCCTTCACCGACGCCAAGTGGCTCGGCGCGTGGACCATCTTCTACTGGGCGTGGTGGCTCTCCTGGGCGCCGTTCGTCGGCACCTTCATCGCCCGCATCTCCCACGGCCGCACCATCCGCGAGTTCCTCGTCGGCGTGCTGCTCGTCCCCAGCGGCGCCACCGTCGTCTGGTTCTGCGTCATGGGCGGCACCGCCATCCGCCTCGACTCCACCGGCGTCGTCGACTTCGCCGCCGAGATCAAGGAGGGTACGGAGGCCTCGCTGTTCGCGATGCTCGACGCGCTCCCGATCGGCACCGTCACGTCCTGGGTGGCCATGGCCCTGGTCATGACGTACTTCGTGACCAGCGCCGACTCCGCCTCCCTGGTCATGGGCTCGCTCACCAGCCGGGGTTCGCTGCACCCGCCGACCTGGCTCGTCGTCACCTGGGGCGTGCTGATGGCCGCCGTGGCCGCCGTCCTGCTCGTCGCGGGCGGCCTGAAGTCCCTGCAGACCGCGACGATCCTGGTCGCGCTGCCCTTCGTGATCGTCATGCTGCTGCTGTGCTGGGCCCTGGTGAAGGAACTCCGCGAGGACCCCGGCGCCGGGCCCGCCCGCCACCACGCCCTCCACGGGATGCGCGACGCCGTCAAGGCCATGGTCGGCGACGCCATCACCGAACAGGGCCCGGCCCGCCACCTGCGGCTGCGGCGCGTCGCCGAATCCAAGGGCCGCGACCGCGAGGACGGCGGCGGCCACCCGCAGGGGTGATCGCGGGGCCGCCCGGCACCCGTACGCGGACGGCCGGTTAGGGTTGCCGCGTGACCACCACCGATGACTACGCCGCCTACATCGCGAGCCTGCCGCGGGTACTGGCCGGCGCGGCCGCCCTCTACCGTGACGCGCGCGGCCACGTCCTGCTGGTCGAGCCCAACTACCGTGCGGGCTGGACCCTGCCGGGCGGCACCGTCGAGTCCGACCGCAACGAGTCCCCCCGCACCGCCGCCCGGCGCGAGAGCGCCGAGGAGATCGGCATCGACGTCCCCCTCGGCCGGCTCCTCGCCGTCGACTGGACCCTGGGCCCCGCCCGCCCGCCGCTCGTCGCCTACGTCTACGACGGCGGCGTGCTCGACGCCGCCCAGCTCGGCTCCATCACCCTCCAGGAAGAGGAACTCCTCTCCTGGAAGCTCGTCGAACCCGCACGACTCACCGACCACCTCCCCGGATCGCTCGGCCTGCGCACCCGGGAGGCGTGCCGCGTCCTGGAATCGGGCGAGGGCACCGTGGAACTGGAGAACGGCCTGCGGCCCGACTCCGCGTAAGACCCGGCCGGGCCGGGGGTCCCACACGGCGCCTACTGCGAGCAGGACAGAATCAGCAGATGATCACGATGTACGCCTGGCCCAGCACGGCCGACGGTCCCGACGCCCTCCCGATGGTCCACTTCACCACCGAGCAGCAGTCCGGGGGCGAGGTCACCGAAGAGGGAACCCCGGTCTGGCTGTTCGACACCGCGATACGCGAGGGCGGCTGGGCCCCCTTCGAGGACTTCGAGGGCTGGTCCGCCCCCGCCGAGGGCTGGCAGGCCTTCTACCGCCGCGAGGACGACCTCCTCGCCGTCACCGGCCCCGGCGCCTGCGAGGGCTGGTACCAGGGCCGGCTCGGCGCCGACGGCGACTGGGTGGCGGCCGCCGCCACCCAGCAGAGCGTGGTCCTGCTCGCCGCCCCCGTCCAGCACCCGTCCCTCTACGCCTACGCCGTGGAGGCCGGAGCCGGCTTCGCGCTCCTGGTCCCCCTCGCCGTGATCTGACCCGGCGGGGACCCGTCCCTACCGCCCCTCCAGTTCCAGCAGCCGCACCTTGCGGTCGAGGCCGCCGCCGTAGCCCGTCATCGCGCCCGAGGCGCCGATGACGCGGTGGCACGGCACGATGATGCTGACCGGGTTCTTCCCGTTGGCCAGGCCCACGGCCCGCGAGGCGTTCGGCTTGCCCAGCTCCGCCGCGAGCTTCCCGTAGGACCAGGTCTCGCCGTACGGGATCCGCAGGAGCTGCTCCCACACGCTGCGCTGGAAGGCGGTGCCCTCCAGGTGGACCGGGACGCTGAACTCCGTCAGCTCCCCGGCGAAGTAGGCGGTCAGCTCCCGCACCACCTCGGGGAAGGGCCCCTCGGTCGCCGGGACCCGCTCGCCGAAGGTCTCCTCACCGGGCTTGTGCCGGTGCTCGGTCATGTACAGGGCGCTGAGCACCCCGTCGGTGGCCACGAGCGTCAGCGGCCCGAGGGGGCTGTCGACGACGGTGTGCGTCTTGCTGTTCATGGCGTCGCTCCTCAGAGGGGCAGGTGGTTGATGGCGTGGTCCTCGGCGGCCCACAGGTACTGCACGGCGTACGCCCTCCAGGGCCGCCACCCGGCGGCGCGGGCGGTCAGGGCCGCGGGCGTCGACGGCAGCCCCAGCCCCTGCGCGGCCCGCCGGACCCCCAGGTCGGTCGGCAGGAACGCGTCGGGGTCGCCCAGGGCCCGCATGGCGATGATCTCGGTGGTCCACGGCCCGAAACCGGGCAGGGCGTTCAGTCCCGCCCGGGCGTCCTCCCAGTCGCTGTCGATGCCCAGCGGCAGCGAACCGTCCGCCAGCGCCGCGACCAGGGTCGTCAGCGTGGTGCGGCGGCTGCGCGGCATCGACAGCGCCTGCGGGTCCAGGGCGGCGAGCGCCTCCGGGCTCGGGAAGAGGTGGGTCAGACCGCCGTGGGGATCCTCCACGGGCTCTCCGTACGCGGTCACGAGGCGGGCCGCGTGCGTGCGCGCGGCCGCGGTGGACACCTGCTGCCCCAGCACCGCCCGGACGGCGAACTCCGCCGCGTCGACGGTACGGGGAACCCGGCGCCCGGGGGCCTTGTCCACGAGCGGGGCCAGCAGCGGATCGGTGCGGAGCTGTCCGTCGACGGCCTCCGGGTCGGCGTCCAGGTCGAGCATCCACCGGCAGCGGCTGATGGCGATGGTCAGGTCCCGCAGGTCGGTCAGCGCCAGCCGGCAGCCGATGTGCTCGGGGCCGGGCGTGAGCGCGACCACCCCGGTGCCGTACGGGAGCCTCAGCGTCCGCCGGTAGGCCCCGTCGCGCCATTCCTCGACCCCGGGCACGGCGGTCGCGGCGAGATGCCCGAAGAGGTTGTCGGGGTTCAGGGGAGCCCGGTAGGGCAGCCGCAGACTGATCGTCCCGGGCGCCCGGGGTTCCGGCCGCCCGGCCCTGCCCGCCCTGGCCCGCAGTTCGCCGGGGGTCAGCGCGAACACCTCGCGGACGGTCTCGTTGAAGCTGCGGATGGAGGCGAACCCGGCGGCGAAGGCGATGTCGCCCATGGGCAGCTCGGAGGTCTCGATCAGCAGCCGGGCGGTCTGGGCGCGCTGGGCCCGGGCGAGGGCGAGCGGCCCGGCGCCCAGCTCGGCGCGGAGCTGCCGCTCGACCTGCCGCGTCGAGTACCCCAGCCGGGTGGCGAGCCCGGGCACGCCCTCCCGGTCGACGACCCCGTCCTGGATCAGCCGCATCGCGCGGGCGACGGCGTCGGCGCGGGCGTTCCACTCGGGGGACCCGGGACTCGTGTCCGGCCGGCACCGCTTGCAGGCCCGGTACCCGGCTTGCTGACAGGCGGCCGCACTGGGCAGGAAGCTCATGTTCTCGACCTTGGGCGGCACGGCCGGGCAGCTGGGCCGGCAGTAGATCCCCGTGGTCCGGACGGCGGTGAAGAACCACCCGTCGAAACGGGAGTCCTTCGACTGCACGGCCCTGACGCAGCGGTCGGTGTCGGTGTACATGCCCCCAGCTTCCCGTCCCGGCCCCCGCCAGGGCTGGCGGTTTTCCGACATCAAGGCTACGCCCGGACCACCGCGCGGGGGCGCTCGGGAAAGCCGAAGGCCCCGGGAGCCTTGGGCACCCGGGGCCTTCGTGTACGGCTTGCGCGGTGTTACGGGAGCTGCGCCGCCCGCGCCTCGCGGCGGTTGTGGCGGAACGTGTTCGCGCGGCGCGTCGTCGCGAACAGCGGGATGGTCGCCGCGAGGGCGATCTGCAGCGCGCACCCCGCCTGGAGCAGCACCTGACCGCCCGGAGCGTCGAACGCCCAGGCCGCCAGCAGCCCCATCGCCCCGACGATCCAGCTGAGCATCGCCGCCGCGAGGACACCCCGCGGCTTGGGGTACTCGACCCGGCTCACCATCAGCCAGGCCACCCCGATGATCGCCAGCAGCGTCGGGATGAACGGCAGCTCCAGCAGCACGATCGAGACGACCGTCAGGGCGCCGAAGGGGCTCGGCATGCCCTGGAACATGCCGTCCTTCATCGTCACGCAGCTGAATCTGGCGAGTCGGAGCACCACGGCCAGCAGCACCACGATCGCGGCCAGCGCCGACATCTTCTGCACCGCGTCGTCGGCGACCATGCCGTAGACGAGCACGAAGTACGCGGGAGCCAGGCCGAAGCTGATCAGGTCGGACAGGTTGTCCAGCTCGGCACCCATCGGCGAGCTGCGCAGCTTGCGGGCCACGATGCCGTCGAAGAGGTCGAAGACCGCGGCGAGCAGCATCAGTATCACTGCGGTCGCGGCGCTGTTGCGGGCCATGCCCGACTCACCGCTGCCGGTGAGGTGCGGAATGAGGATCCCGGTGGTGGTGAAGTACACCGCCATGAATCCGCACGTGGCGTTGCCGAGGGTGAGGGTGTCCGCTATCGACAGCCGCAGCGAGAGCGGCATGTCGTCCTCGGCGGACTCCTCCTCGGCGGATTCGGGCACCCAGCCGGTGGCAGGGGTCTCAGGGTCAGTCACGGTCAATTCGGGTCACCCCCGCGGTGGTGGCCTGACCGACCTCGACCGCGACCTCGACGCCCTCGGGGAGGTAGATGTCGACGCGCGAGCCGAAGCGGATCAGACCGATGCGTTCGCCCTGCTCCACCTTGGTGCCGGCCGGCAGGTACGGGACGATGCGACGCGCGACGGCGCCGGCGATCTGAACCATCTCGATGTCGCCGAGCTCGGTGTCGAAGTGCCAGACGACGCGCTCGTTGTTCTCGCTCTCCTTGTTGAACGCCGGGACGAACCCGCCGGGGATGTGCTCCACGGACGTCACCGTGCCCGCGAGGGGCGCGCGGTTGACGTGGACGTTCAGCGGGCTCATGAAGATCGCGACGCGGGTGCGCCCGTCCTTCCACGGCATGATGCTCTGCACCACACCGTCGGCGGGGGAGATGACGCGGCCCTGGGTGATCTCACGCTCGGGGTCGCGGAAGAACCACAGCATGCCCGCCGCGAGCGCGGTGGTGGGCACGGCCACCGCGGCCCAGCGTCCGGACTTGCGGGCCCGGGTGAGGCTGAGCGCAGCGGTGGCGACGGTCGGCAGGAGCCACGGCGATGCTCCGCGTGCGAGACGTCCACCGAGGATGCCGACGCGAGGTGCAGAGGTTTGGCTGTGGGGCATGGATGACCTTCGTAGCGGGTGATTGCCGCGCCGTAAACGGGGGGACGGGACGGCGGCTTTACTGGAATGCTATCGGTTGCGCGCAACAACTGGGCAAGCCAGAAGCCGAGTCGATGGCCCGTAACCCGTGACTGCTAGTGACTCTTCGGCGGAGAACCATCGGATGATTCACCGCAAAAGGGACTTTCAGCCCTGGACCCGGTACTCCTCGAGCAGGCGTCGCCCGATGATCATTTTCTGGATCTCGGCGGTACCTTCACCGATCAGCAGCATCGGGGCCTCCCGGTAGAGACGCTCGATCTCGTACTCCTTCGAGAAGCCGTAGCCACCGTGGATACGGAAAGCGTCCTCGACGACCTCCTTGCAGTATTCGGAGGCGAGGTACTTCGCCATCCCTGCTTCGAGGTCGTTTCGTTCCCCAGAGTCCTTTTTGCGTGCTGCATTAACCATCATCGCATGGGCGGCTTCGACCTTGGTAGCCATCTCGGCCAGCTTGAACTGGATGGCCTGGTGCTCGGCGATGGCCTTGCCGAAAGTGTGACGTTGCTGGGCATAGGAGACACCCAGCTCGAACGCACGCTGAGCGACGCCGCAGCCACGCGCCGCCACGTTGACGCGGCCGACCTCGACCCCGTCCATCATTTGGTAAAACCCTCGGCCCGTCTGCCCGCCGAGTACACGATTGGCCGGAATGCGCAGTCCGTCCATGATGAGCTCGGTCGTGTCGACGCCCTTGTAGCCCATCTTGTCGATCTTGCCCGGGATGGTCAGGCCCGGACGGACCTCTCCGAAGCCCGGCTCCTTCTCCACGAGGAAGGTGGTCATCGACTTGTGGGGCGCCGTGCCCTCGGGGTGTCCTTCGTCACTTCTGACCAGGACGGCCACCAGGGTGGACGTGCCGCCGTTCGTCAGCCACATCTTCTGGCCGTTCAGGACGTACTCGTCGCCGTCCTTCACCGCCTTCGACGTGATGGCCGACACGTCCGAGCCCAGACCCGGCTCGGACATCGAGAACGCGCCGCGCACCTCGCCCAGCGCCATGCGCGGGAGGAAGTGGTCCTTCTGCTCCTGCGTGCCGTGCTGCTTGAGCATGTACGCCACGATGAAGTGCGTGTTGATGATGCCCGAGACGGACATCCAGCCCCGCGCTATCTCCTCGACGCACAGCGCGTAGGTGAGCAGCGACTCACCCAGGCCGCCGTACTCCTCGGGGATCATGAGGCCGAAGAGGCCGAGCTCCTTGAGGCCGTCGACGATCTGCTGCGGGTACTCGTCGCGGTGCTCCAGCTCGGTCGCGACCGGGATGATCTCCTTGTCGACGAACTCGCGGACGGTCTTCAGGATCTCCCGCTGGACGTCCGTGAGCCCGGCGGTCTGGGCGAGTCGGGCCATGGCTACTTCCCCTGTTCCTTCAGCGTGGGGCGGCCGGGCTGCTCGCCGCCGCGCTCCTTGATGTACGTCTCGGTCGGGACCATCACCTTGCGCCGGAAGACGCAGACGAGGGTGCCGTCCTGCTTGTAGCCCTTGGTCTCCACGTAGACGATCCCGCGGTCGTTCTTCGACTTCGACGGGGTCTTGTCGAGGACCGTGGTCTCGCCGTAGAGGGTGTCGCCGTGGAAGGTGGGCGCCACGTGCCGCAGGGACTCGATCTCCAGGTTGGCGATGGCCTTCCCCGAGACGTCCGGCACGGACATGCCCAGCAGCAGCGAGTAGATGTAGTTGCCCACGACCACGTTCTTGCCGAAGTCGGTGGTGTTCTCGGCGTAGTTGCTGTCCATGTGGAGCGGGTGGTGGTTCATGGTCAGCAGACAGAAGAGGTGGTCGTCGTACTCCGTGACCGTCTTCCCGGGCCAGTGCTTGTAGACGGCCCCGACCTCGAACTCCTCGTACGTGCGTCCGAACTGCATGGGGATCAGGCCTCCGGGATTTCGAACTTGCTGGTGCGCTGCATGCCCGCCGCGCGCCCCTTGCCCGCGATGACCAGGGCCATCTTGCGGCTGGCCTCGTCGATCATCTCGTCGCCGAGCATCGCGGAGCCCTTCTTGCCGCCCGCCTCGGAGGTGCACCAGTCGTACGCGTCGAGGATGAGCTCCGAGTGGTCGTAGTCCTCCTGCGAGGGGGAGAAGACCTCGTTGGCGGCGTCGACCTGACCGGGGTGCAGGACCCACTTGCCGTCGAAGCCGAGGGCGGCGGCGCGGCCGGCGACCTCGCGGTAGCCGTCGACGTTCTTGATCTGGAGGAAGGGGCCGTCGATCGCCTGGAGGTTGTGCGTGCGCGCGGCCATCAGGATGCGCATCAGGATGTAGTGGTAGGCGTCCGCGCCGTAGCCGGGCGGCTGCATGCCCACGACCAGGGACTTCATGTTGATCGAGGCCATGAAGTCGGCCGGGCCGAAGATGATGGTCTCCAGCCGGGGCGAGGCGGCGGCGATCTCGTCGACGTTCACCAGACCCTTGGCGTTCTCGATCTGCGCCTCGATGCCGATCTTGCCGACCTCGAAGCCCATGGTCTTCTCGATCTGCGTCAGCAGCAGGTCCAGGGCCACGATCTGCTGGGCGTCCTGGACCTTCGGCAGCATGATGCAGTCGAGGTTCTGGCCCGCGCCCTCGACGACCGTGATGACGTCGCGGTAGGTCCAGTGGGTCGTCCAGTCGTTGACGCGGACCACACGGGTCTTGCCGGTCCAGTCGCCGTTGTTCAGCGCGTCCACGATCGTGTGGCGGGCGCCTTCCTTGGCGAGCGGGGCGCAGGCGTCCTCCAGGTCCAGGAAGACCTGGTCGGCCGGCAGACCCTGGGCCTTCTCCAGGAACCGCGGGTTCGAACCCGGCACCGCGAGGCAGGAGCGGCGCGGGCGCAGCCGGTTGACCGGGGAAGAGGGCGTGGTCATGCGGGGACCTCCGTGCTTTCAGAGATTGCTGCGTTGTCGAGAGGGTGGAGCTTGTTGGCCTTGCGGATCTCGTCGACGATACGTCCGATGATCTCCGTGATGCCGAAGTCCTTGGGAGTGAACACCGCGGCCACCCCCGCCTCCTTCAGCGTCACCGCGTCGGCGTTCGGAATGATGCCCCCGACGATGACGGGGATGTCACCCGCCCCCGCCGTACGCAGGCGTTCCAGTACGTCCGGGACCAGCGCGCTGTGCGAGCCGGACAGGATGGACAGTCCCACGCAGTGCACGTCCTCGGCCAGCGCCGCCGAGGAGATCTCCTCGGGCGTCAGCCGGATGCCCTGGTAGACCACCTCGAAGCCGGCGTCGCGGGCCCGGACGGCGATCTGCTCGGCACCGTTGGAGTGCCCGTCCAGGCCGGGCTTGCCGACCAGCAGGCGCAGCCGGCCGGAGCCCAGCTCGTCGGCCGTACGGGAGACCTTGGCGCGGACGAGGGCCATGGGGGTGCCCTCCTCGGCGGTGACCGCGACCGGGGCCGAGGACACCCCGGTCGGGGCGCGGAACTCGCCGAACACCTCGCGCAGGGCGCTCGACCACTCGCCGGTGGTGACGCCCGCCCGGGCGCACTCCAGGGTGGCCTCCATCAGGTTCTCGGTCCCGGCCGCGGCCTCCTTCAGCCGGTCCAGGGCCTGCCCGACGGTCGGGAAGACGAACGGGTCGCCGCCCCCCTGCCGGTCCGAGGACTCCTGCCGCTCGGCCCGCCACCGCTGGATCCGCTCGACGGTCAGCGCCTCCACGGCCCCGTCGACGGTCATGATGGCGCCGTCCAGGTCGGAGGTGAGCGGGTTCTCCTCGGTCTGCTGGAAGCAGTTGACCCCGACGATCTTGTCCTCGCCGGCCTCGATCCGGGCGCGCCGCTCGGCGTGCGAGGAGACCAGCTCGCCCTTGAGGTACCCGGACTCGACGGCGGCCATCGCGCCGCCCATCTCCTGGATCCGGTCGATCTCGGCCAGGCACTCGGCCACCAGGGACTCGACCTTGGCCTCGATCACGTGCGAGCCCTCGAAGATGTCCTCGTACTCCAGCAGGTCGCTCTCGTGCGCCAGGACCTGCTGGATGCGCAGCGACCACTGCTGGTCCCAGGGCCGGGGCAGGCCCAGCGCCTCGTTCCAGGCGGGCAGCTGCACGGCGCGGGCGCGGGCATCCTTGGAGAGGGTGACCGCGAGCATCTCCAGCACGATCCGCTGGACGTTGTTCTCCGGCTGTGCCTCGGTCAGGCCGAGGGAGTTGACCTGGACGCCGTAGCGGAAACGGCGCTGCTTGGCGTTCTCGATGCCGTAGCGCTCGCGGGTGACCTTGTCCCAGATGCGGCTGAAGGCGCGCATCTTGCACATCTCCTCGATGAAGCGGACGCCCGCGTTCACGAAGAAGGAGATACGGGCGACGACCTCGCCGAAGCGCTCCTCGGGCACCTGGCCCGAGTCGCGCACCGAGTCCAGGACGGCGATGGCGGTGGACATCGCGTACGAGATCTCCTGGACCGGAGTGGCCCCCGCCTCCTGCAGGTGGTAGCTGCAGATGTTGATCGGGTTCCACTTCGGGATGTGGCTGACCGTGTACGCGATCATGTCCGTCGTCAGGCGGAGCGACGGCCCGGGCGGGAAGACGTGCGTCCCGCGCGAGAGGTACTCCTTGACGATGTCGTTCTGGGTGGTGCCCTGGAGCTGGGAGACGTCCGCGCCCTGCTCCTCGGCGGCCACCTGGTAGAGCGCCAGCAGCCACATGGCGGTGGCGTTGATCGTCATCGAGGTGTTCATCTGCTCCAGGGGTATGTCCTGGAACAGCCGCCGCATGTCACCCAGATGGGAGACCGGGACCCCGACCCGGCCGACCTCGCCGCGGGCGAGGATGTGGTCGGGGTCGTAGCCCGTCTGCGTCGGCAGGTCGAAGGCGACGGACAGGCCGGTCTGCCCCTTGGCGAGGTTGCGGCGGTACAGCTCGTTGGACGCCTCGGCCGTGGAGTGGCCGGCGTACGTCCGCATGAGCCACGGCCTGTCCTTCTGGCGCTCTGTCATCTCAGGCGATCCTTCGCGGACTTCAGATGTTCCGGAACCGGTTGATGGCGTCGAGGTGCTGGGCGCGCAGCTCGTGGTCGCGGACGCCCAGGCCCTCCTGGGGGGCCAGCGCGAGGACGCCGACCTTGCCCTGGTGGAGGTTGCGGTGGACGTCGTAGGCGGCCTGGCCGGTCTCCTCCAGGGAGTAGACCCTCGACAGGGTGGGGTGGATCTTGCCCTTGGCCACCAGGCGGTTGGCCTCCCACGCCTCGCGGTAGTTCGCGAAGTGCGAGCCGACGATCTTCTTCAGGGACATCCACAGGTAGCGGTTGTCGTACTCGTGGTTGTAGCCCGAGGTCGAGGCGCAGGTGACGATGGTGCCGCCCTTGCGGGTGACGTAGACCGAGGCGCCGAAGGTCTCGCGGCCCGGGTGCTCGAAGACGATGTCCACGTCCTCGCCGCCGGTCAGCTCGCGGATGCGCTTGCCGAAGCGCTTCCACTCCTTGGGGTCCTGGGTGTGCTCGTCCTTCCAGAACTTGTAGCCCTCGGCGCTGCGGTCGATGATCGCGGTCGCGCCCATGGCCCGGCAGATGTCGGCCTTCTGCGCGCTGGAGACCACGCAGATCGGGTTGGCGCCGCCGGCCAGCGCGAACTGGGTGGCGTACGAACCGAGCCCGCCGCTCGCGCCCCAGATCAGGACGTTGTCGCCCTGCTTCATGCCGGCGCCGTTGCGGGAGACCAGCTGGCGGTAGGCGGTGGAGTTGACCAGGCCGGGGGAGGCGGCCTCCTCCCAGCTGAGGTGGTCCGGCTTGGGCATCAGCTGGTTGGACTTGACCAGCGCGATCTCGGCGAGGCCGCCGAAGTTGGTCTCGAAGCCCCAGATGCGCTGCTCGGGGTCGAGCATCGTGTCGTTGTGGCCGTCCGAGGACTCCAGCTCGACCGACAGGCAGTGCGCGACGACCTCGTCGCCGGGCTTCCACGCGTTCACACCGGGGCCGGTGCGCAGGACGACGCCCGCGAGGTCCGAGCCGATGATGTGGTACGGGAGGTCGTGGCGCTTGGTGAGCTCCGAGAGGCGTCCGTAGCGCTCCAGGAAGCTGAAGGTGGACACCGGCTCGAAGATCGAGGTCCACACCGAGTTGTAGTTGACCGAGGAGGCCATGACGGCCACCAGGGCCTCGCCCGGGCCGAGTTCGGGGACCGGCACCTGGTCGAGGTGCAGGGACTTGCGCGGGTCCTTCTCGCGGGTGGTGAGCCCCGCGAACATCTCCGCCTCGTCCTTGTGCACGGTGATCGCGCGGTACGAGTCGGGGAGCGGCAGGGCCGCGAAGTCGGCGGCCGTAGCGGCCTGCGACTGGATCGCGTCCAGGATGTCCTTCACGGTATTGCCTCCGGCTGAGCGCTGATGAGGGTGCGCTGAGGGATACGCGTTGCGTGCGTGAGAGCTGGTGTGGGGTGCTGCGAGGTGCCGTCGGTCCGGCGGGAGCTGTGGTGCTGTCGCACCCGTGGTGAGGTGCGTGGGGCCTGGTGACGCAGGCATCCGGGGCGCGTTCCGTGCCGAGTGGGCGTGGGCCGCGGGGACATCCGGACGAGATTCAACGTATGGCACCCCGTGTCACTCAGCAAGGCACCGCGTGCCAAAACTTTCTCTCATTTGCCTATTGACCTGCGCAGATGAGCGATGATCGATCAGAGTTACCGGCGAGTAGGGGCAACCCGGACATACGAAAGCGGCCGCCCCCGGAACGGGAGCGGCCGCTGTGACGAGAGCTACATCAGCTCGTCTCACTGCTTGTTTCTGAGTGCCTCTTCGATCGTGCGCATGACCTCGTCCAGCGGGGCGTCGGTCCGCGCCACGGCGACCAGTACCTCGCCCTCCGTCCGCACCGCCGCCTGCGGGGCGGGCGCCGGGGCCGTGGCGCCCGCACCGGCGCCGAGCGTGCGGCCCGCGCCGATCCCGGAGCCGAAGGTCTTGCGGACGATCGAGAAGGCGTGGTCCAGCTGCGCCTCCACGTCCCCCTGGCCGCCCGCCCGCAGCCAGCGCCGCAGCACGTGGTTGTGGGCGGTCACCACCGCGGAGGCGGCCACCTCGGCCAGCAGCGGGTCGTCGTTGCCGTCGTGGTGGTCCTGCTCGTCGAAGTGGGCCAGCAGGTAGCGGGTGAACAGCCGCTCGTACCGGGCCACCGAGGCGATCTCCCGCTCCCGCAGCGCCGGCACCTCGCGGGTCAGCCGGTAGCGCTCCACCGACACCGCCGGCGAGGCGGCGTACATCTTCATGACTTCCTTGATCCCCCGGCACACCGTGTCGAGCGGGTGCTCGTGCGCCGGGGCCACGTCCAGGACGGCCTCGGCGCGGGTCAGGGTGTCGTCGTGGTCCGGGAAGATCGCCTCTTCCTTGGAGCGGAAGTGACGGAAGAAGGTCCGCCGCGCCACCCCCGCGGTCGCGGCGATCTCGTCGACCGTCGTGGCCTCGTACCCCTTGGTCGCGAAGAGCTCCATGGCCGCCGCGGCGAGCTCGCGGCGCATCTTGAGCCGCTGCGCGGCCGCCCGCGTGCCGGCCGAGCTCTCCGGGGCGTCGGGGGCCGAGGAGGCGCGGGGTGAGGTCTTGGCGGGCTGGGACATAGAGCGAAAGTACTTCATTCGCGCAGGGGAGCGCGCCTGCGGGGGGTCGGACAGGGACGGATGCGGGGGAGGGCCCGCACTGGGCCCGGGAGGGTTCGTCCGCCGTGAGGGTCCGGCGGACCCGAGCAGCCCTCCCCACGCATCCTGCTCGTGGACCGCGGGATCGGGGGGAGTCCCCTTACCGGCGGGCGTACTCACGGAATCCGCGGCCGGTCTTCCGGCCCAGGCAGCCCGCCGCCACCAGGTGCTCCAGCAGCGGGGACGGGGCCAGGCCCGGATCGCGGAACTCCTGGTGGAGGACCTTCTCGATGGCGAGGGACACGTCCAGGCCGACGACGTCGAGGAGCTCGAAGGGCCCCATCGGGTACCCGCCGCCCAGCTTCATCGCGGCGTCGATGTCGTCGAGGGTCGCGTAGTGCTGCTCGACCATCTTGATGGCGTTGTTCAAGTACGGGAACAGCAGCGCGTTCACGATGAACCCCGCCCGGTCCCCGCAGTCCACCGGGTGCTTGCGGACCTTCCCGCAGACCTCGCGGACCGTGGCGTGCACGTCGTCGGCCGTCAGGACGGTCCGGACCACCTCGACCAGCTTCATGGCCGGCGCCGGGTTGAAGAAGTGCATGCCGATCACGTCCTGCGGACGGGCCGTGGCCCGCGCGACGGCGATCACCGGCAGCGAGGAGGTGGTGGTGGCCAGCACCGCGCCCGGCTTGCACACCTTGTCCAGGCCGGCGAAGAGCTCCTGCTTGACGGCCAGGTCCTCGGCGACGGCCTCCACCGCCAGGTCCACCTCGGCGAACGCCTCCAGCGAACCGGCCGGGGTGATCCGGCCGAGGGTCTGCGCGGCGGCGTCCTCGGTCAGGCGGCCCTTGGACACCGCACGGCCCAAGGACTTCCCGATCGCGGCCTTCGCGGCCTCGGCCTTCTCCTGGCTGCGGGCCGCCAGCACCACGTCGTAGCCGGCCTGCGCGAAGACCTGGGCGATGCCGCTCGCCATGGTCCCCGAGCCGGCCACGCCCACCGAGGACACCGGACGGCCCGTGCCCAGCAGGGACCCGTCGAGCGGGGTCTGCAGGTCGCGGACGACCACCGAGCTGCCCGGGGCCTCGTACGTGTAGAAACCGCGGCCCGACTTCTGCCCGGTCAGGCCCGCCTCGGAGAGGTGGCCGAGGATCGGCGCCGGGGCGTGCAGCCGGTCGCCCGAGGAGGCGTACATGGCCTCCAGCACCGTGCGCGCGGTGTCCACGCCGATCAGGTCGAGCAGCGCGAGCGGGCCCATCGGCAGACCGCAGCCCAGCCGCATCGCCGCGTCGATGTCCTCGCGGGAGGCGTACTTGGCCTCGTACATCGCGGCGGCCTGGTTGAGGTAGCCGAACAGCAGGCCGTCGGCGACGAAGCCCGGCCGGTCACCGACCGCGACGGGCTGCTTGCCCAGCTCGCGGGCCAGCTCGGTGACCGCCTCGACGGCGGGCGGCGCGGTCAGCACGCAGGAGACGATCTCGACGAGCTTCATCGCCGGAGCCGGGTTGAAGAAGTGCAGGCCCAGCACCCGCTCGGGGCGCAGGGACTCCGCCGCGAGCCGGGTCACCGACAGGGCGTTCGTGCCCGTGGCCAGGATCGTGTCGGGGCGGACGATCGCGTCGAGCTCGTCGAACAGGCGGTGCTTGAGGTCGTAGTCCTCCGGGACCACCTCGATGACGAGGTCGGCCTCGGCCGCGGCGGCGAGGTCGGTGAAGGTCCGGAAGCGGGCCAGGACGCCCTCGCGCTCCTCGGCGGTGAGCCGCCCCCGGGTGACGGAGCGGGCCGTGGCGGCGGCGAGGGAAGCGGTCGCCCGGCGGGCGGCGGCCTCGCTGACGTCGATGCCGATGACCTCGCGGCCGGCCCGGGCGAGGACCTCGGCGATGCCGGAGCCCATCGTGCCGAGGCCGACGACGGCGATGGTGCGGGGACTGCTGGACGGTGCGGACTGACCGGACGTGGACGGAAGGTCCATCGCGGGACTCCAGTGGATGAGGGTGACGGCTGAGGGCGCGGCGCGCGGTGCACGGGTGCGCGGCCGGAAGCGGCATGCGGAGGAAAGAAGCGCATGGCATGCCCGAAGAGGCGGCGAGAACGACGGACCCTGTCCCGGGGCCACGCCGTACGAGGGGCAGCGAGAGCTGCCGCGGTACCTGAGGTACCGGACCGACCGACACGGGGCGGCTGCGTCACCAGGCCGGTCCCGTTCGTGTTGTAGGGAGACTAACTCCTCGGTAACTGCTTGGCCAGAGCAGGGGAGATGTGACGTACACCGCCCGCCCGTCACGCGTACGGCCTAGGGTGGGCCCGTGAACGACGTGCTGGAGCGGCTGCGGGCCGAGGCTGACGGATCGCCGGAGTACGCGAGCCTGCTCGTGGCGGGCCCCGACGCGCTTGCCGCGTCGCTGACCTCCGCCGGGTGGCCGCTGTGGGCCCGCGAACTGGCCGCGTACCGGCTCGGGATGGCGGGGGACCGGCGCGCCTTCGAGCCCCTGGTGCTGCTGCTCAACCACCGGGACCCGGCCCGCTGCGAGGCCGCCGCGCAGGCGCTCGCCGTCCTCGGGGACCCGCGCACCGCCCGCGCGGCGGCGGCCCTGGCGACGAACGCCCTGCGCACGGCCTACGCCCTGCACCCGGTCCGGCTGCTGACCGCGCTGCGGGCGCCCGAGTCGGCCCCCGCCCTGATCGCCACCCTGTCGCGGCTGCTCGCGCCGCACGACCCGTACTGGCGGGTGGCCCTCGCCTGCGTCGAGGGGCTCGGGGCGCTGGCCGACCCGCGCGCCCGCGACGTCCTGGTCCGCGCCCAGTCCCACCCCCGCCTGGCCCTGGCGGCGACCGACGCCCTGGGCCGGCTGCTGGCGGGGCACCCGGACGCCTAGGCCGTCTCTTTCTGATCTTGCCGGGTCCGACAAGATCCGAAAGAGACGGCCTAGGTGTGTTGTCCGGACAGGTTGGTGACGCGGCTGGCGGGTGTTTGGCCTGCGATCCCGGTGTGGGGTCGGTGGTAGTTGTACCAGTG
>NZ_JBHWBP010000143.1:0-18286 GCF_042735575.1 Streptomyces sp. NPDC059564
CCCCCCTCCTGGGGGCTCCGGGGGCGCGGGGGGGGGGGGGGGCGCGCCCGGGGGGGGCTCCCACCGCGCCGGCGGTGAGCGTCGGTGGCCGGGCGGCTGCCCGGCCGGGTGAATCAGAAGACCGAGGGGCGCAAGACAGGAGCCTCACCACCCGGAAAGTCCGGAACGGCGCGGTGCGTGCGGCCGCCTCCCCCATCGGACGGACGGGCCCCCGTCGGGCCCGTCCGCCCGGGCGATCACCGGCTCTGCAGGAGCCGGGTCACAGATCCGTTTTCGAACACCTCACGGGCGGCCCCGGCGATGAGCGGGGCGATCGACAGGACGGTGACCTTGTCCAGTCCGAGGGCCCCGGGCACCGGCAGGGTGTCCGTGAAGACGAACTCGCTGACGCGCGAGTTCTTCAGGCGGTCCGCCGCGGGGCCGGAGAGCACCCCGTGCGTGGCCGCCACGATGACGTCCTTCGCCCCCTGCGCGAAGAGGGCGTCGGCCGCGGCGCAGATCGTGCCGCCGGTGTCGATCATGTCGTCGACCAGGACGCAGACCCGGCCCTCGACCTCGCCGACCACCTCGTGGGCCGTGACCTGGTGGGCCACGTCCTTGTCCCGCCGCTTGTGGACGATCGCGAGCGGGGCGCCCAGCCGGTCGCACCAGCCGTCCGCCACGCGCACGCGGCCCGCGTCGGGCGAGACCACGGTGAGGTCCGCGCGGTCCACCTTGGAGCCGATGTGGTCCGCGAGGACCGGCATGGCGAAGAGGTGGTCCACCGGGCCGTCGAAGAAGCCCTGTATCTGGTCGGCGTGCAGGTCGACCGTCAGGATCCGGTCCGCGCCGGCGGTCTTGAGCAGATCCGCCACCAGACGGGCCGAGATGGGCTCCCGGCCGCTGTGCTTGCGGTCCTGACGGGCGTATCCGTAGAACGGCAGGATGACCGTGATACTGCGGGCCGAGGCCCGCTTCAGCGCGTCGATCATGATGAGCTGTTCCATGATCGACTTGTTGATCGGCGCCGTGTGGCTCTGGATCACGAAGCAGTCCGCGCCGCGCACGGAGGCGTGGTAGCGGATGTAGATCTCGCCGTTGGCGAAGTCGATCGCCTTCGTCGGGACCAGCGTCGTGCCCAGCTCGGCGGAGATCGCCTCGGCCAGCTCGGGGTGCGCGCGCCCCGAGAAGAGCAGCATCTGTCCGGACTCGCTCACGCGGCGTCGGCCTCGGCGAGGGACGGGTAGTCGGTGTAACCGGTGTGGTCACCGCCGTAGAACGTGCTCTGGTCGGCCTCGGCCAGCGCGGCGCCGGTGCGGATGCGCTCCGGCAGGTCCGGGTTGGCGAGGAAGGCCGAGCCGAAGGCGACCGCGCAGGCGACGCCGGTCTCCAGCGCCTCGGTGGCGATCTCGGCGCTGACCGGGACGCCGTTCTCCGGGTGGGGGCACAGGATGATCGTGCCGGTCCACTGCGCGCGCAGGGCGGCGATGTGGTCGCGGTTGCCGCCCTCCAGGATGTGCAGGAAGGCCACCGGCGGCAGGGCCGCCACGAACGCCTCGTAGAGCGCGCGCGTGTCGCCCTCGACGATGTCGTTGTACGGGTTCGACGGCGAGATGCGCACGCCGACGCGGTCGGCGCCGATGCGCTCGGAGACCGCCTCGATCACCTCGATCGCGAAGCGGACGCGGTTCTCGATCGAGCCGCCGTACTGGTCGGTGCGCTGGTTGCTGTTCTCCGCCAGGAACTGGTGGAGCAGGAAGCCGTTGCCCGCGTGGACCTCGACGCCGTCGAAGCCGGCCTCGATGGCGAGCTCGGCGGCGTCCGCGTGCTCCTTGACGACCTCGGCGATCTCCTCGGCCGTCAGGGCGCGCGGCTCCGGGTAGGCGAGCGGGCCCTCGGGGCCGTAGGCCTGGCCGGCCGCGGTCACTGCGGACGGGGCGACCGACTGGTGGCCGCTCGGGTACAGCGAGGGGTGGCCGATGCGGCCGGCGTGCATGAGCTGCACGACGATCTTGCCGCCGGCGGCGTGCACGGCCTCGGTGACCGGCTTCCAGGACTCGGCCTGCTCCTGGGTGTGCAGACCCGGGCTGTTGGCGAAGCCCTGGCCCACGGCGCTGGGCTGGGCGCCCTCGGTGATGATGAGGCCGGCGCCGGCCCGCTGGCCGTAGTAGGTGGCCATCAGATCGGTGGCCAGGCCCTCGGCGGTCGCCCGGTTGCGGGACATGGGCGCCATGACCACTCGGTTGCTCAGGGCCAGCTTCCCCAGGGTGACCGGCTCGAACAGCTTCTCGGACATGTCTCTCTCCAGACTGAGGTCAACGCGTGGTGCGGTGGTGGTACGGATTGGCCCGCGGGCGGACCGGGTCAGCGGCCCGCGCGCTCGGCGAGGTGGCGGGAGTGGGCGACGGCGAGGCGGCCGGCCGCCTCGGCGCAGGAGGCGAGGACGGCCATGTTGGCCTTGGCCGAACGGCCCTCGGTCGCCGCGTCGACGGCGCGCATCAGGTACTTGGTGATGGCCTGGCCCGACACCCCGTCACGGGTGGCCTCGGCGACGGCGGCGCGGATGGCCGTGTCCACCTCGGCGGAGTCGATGGCGTCCTCCTCCCTGACCGGGGTGGTGATCAGGAAGGAGCTGTTGTTGCCGAGGGCCCAGTGGGCCTCGACGGCGCGGGCGATCTCCGTCTCGTCGTCCAGACGGTGGGGCGCCTTGTGGCCGCTCGTACGGCAGTAGAAGGCGGGGAAGTCGTCCGAGCGGTAGGCGACGACGGGGACGCACTGCGTCTCCAGGTACTCCAGCGTCAGACCGAGGTCGAGGATCATCTTCGCGCCCGCGCAGACGACGGCGACCTTGGAACGGGTGAACTGGATGAGGTCCGAGGACACGTCCCACGTCTCCTGGGCGCCCCGGTGCACGCCGCCGATGCCGGCGGACGAGAAGAACGGGATCCCCGCGAGCTCGGCCGCGACGACGGAGGTGGCCACGGTGGTGGCGCCCAGCCCGCCCTGTGCCAGGACGACCGGCAGGTCACGGCTGGACACCTTGGGGATGCCGGGCAGCGACGCGAAGCGCTCGATGTCGGCGTCGCTCATGCCGACCCGGATCTCACCGGCCTCGATGCAGATCGTCGCGGGCACGGCGCCGCCGACCCGTACGGCGTCCTGGACCTTGCGGGCGGTCGCCGCGTTGTCCGGGTAGGGCAGGCCGTGCGTGATGACGTTGCTCTCGAGGGCGACGACGGCCGCACCGTCGTGGAGGGCTTCGCGGACCTCCTCCGTGTAGACGACGGGGATGCCGTTGCTTGCGCTCATCGGGGCTCTCTCAACTCTCGTTCCAGTAGCCGGGCGCCTTGATCAGCTCGTCCCGGCGGGCCGCTATCTCGGCGAGGACCTTGGTGTCCCAGTCCTCGGGGGTGACGGGCTCGAGGGAGATCGAGACGGTGTCCTCGCCGGTGGCGAAGGTGCTCGTCACGGCGGCGGTGACCGCTTCGTCGATCGCCCTGAGCTGCTCTTCCGTGAAGTTCCTCGGGTAATGCCGGACGTGGATGTGGGGCACGGCCTCGGTCCTCTCACGGGGTGGTGCGCGTACGTCTGTGTCTGTGTCTGAGGGGGTGGGGTGGGCGGCACACCGCGGACGGGGGAGGCCGCGGTGTGCCACCACCACTCCCCGCCCGCGCCCAGGGGGGAAGGGGCCCGGCGGGGAGTCTCGGGCGGGAGTCCGGCGCGTTACGCCGGGGCGGATTCCCGCGGGGTCTGGTGTGGAGCCGGCTCGGCGGCCGGCCCGGCCTCGGGCTTCTTGCGGCCCTGCCGCGGCTGGGCCAGGAACACCGAGGCGACGACGATCAGCGCTCCGCCGATCTGCAGGGGGGAGAGCGACTGGTCGAGGACGAAGTAGCCGAGCAGGGTGGCCGCCAGGGGGGAGGCGAAGCTCAGGAACGAGACGGCCAGGGCGGGCAGGCGCTGCACGCCGCGGAACCAGATCGCGTAGGCGAACAGGGCCCCGATGAGGCCGAGGTAGAGGAAGCCCCAGACGTTCTTGCCGGTGATCTCGTCGGGCAGGCCCTCGCCGATCAGCGCGATCGGGAGCAGGACCAGGCCGCCGACGGTCAGCTGCCAGCCCGTGAAGGGCAGCAGGCCGACGCCCTCGGGGCGTCCCCAGCGCTTGGTCAGCACGATGCCGGAGGCCATGCTGAGCGCGCCCAGCAGGCCGGCGATGACACCGGTGGCGTTCAGCCCCGCGTTCGGCTGGAGGACGAGCAGGGCCACACCGGCGGCGCCGAGCGCACAGGCGATCAGGTGGATCCGCTTGATCTTTTCCTTCAGCAGGGCGGCGCCGAGCAGCAGCACGATCATCGGCTGGATGGACATCACCAGCGCGGCGACACCGCCCGGCAGGTGGTAGGCGGCCACGAAGAGCAGGTAGAAGAAGGCGCCGATGTTCAGGACGCCCAGGACCAGCGCCCGCCACCACCAGATGCCCTTGGGCAGCGTACGGCCCAGGAGCACCAGGATCAGGCCGGCGGGCAGGGCACGGAGCACGGAGGCCAGCAGGGGGCGTCCCTCGGGCAGCAGTTCCGTGGTGACCAGGTACGTCGAACCCCAGATCGCGGGCGCTAACGCCGTGAGCGCGGAGTCCGTCAGTGTCCGGGTGGTCTTCACGCGGCGGCGCCCGAGTCGGTCGTGCCGAAGAAGCGGTCACCGAAGTCGCCGATGCCCGGGATCATGAACGCGTGCTCGTTGAGGCGCTCCTCGACCGAGGAGGTGACGATCTTGACCGCCGGGTGCTCGCGGTGGACCGCGGCGATGCCTTCGGGCGACGCGAGGAAGTTGACGAACACGATGTTCTCCTCGCGCACGCCGGCGTCGAGCAGGACGCCGATGGCGGCGTTGGCGCTGCCGCCGGTGGCGAGCATCGGCTCCAGGAGCAGGACGTGCCGGTCCGCGATGTCGGCCGGCAGGTTCTTGTAGTAGAGGTGCGGGAGCTTGGTGGTCTTGTCCCGCTGGATGAGGACCTTGCCGACGCGGATGTTCGGCACGACCTCGCGCAGCTCGTCGACCATGGAGTCACCGGCCCGGATCACGGGCACGGCGCACAGCTTCGGAACGAACTTCAGCCCGTCAAAGGTCTCGCCGACCGGCGTCACGACTTCCTGCTTGTCGAACGGCAGCTGGTCGAGGGCCGACTCGAGCAGCAGCCGGATGATGCGCCGGGAGTAGAACACGAAGTCCGCGCGCGATGCCTCGCGGTCTCGGATGATCGTGTGCATGGCCCGCAGCTGGTTGGTCTGCGGAAGCGGGTGGACGTTGTGGTGGCCGGTCGCCATGAGAACCTGCTTCTGGTCGGTCTGTGCAGACGGGCTGCGGCCGGGCCCAGGGCCCAGGGAGCCCCGGGCGGCCGCAACCGCATGGTGGGGTGCCGCGGTCAGGAGGCCGCGATCTCGGCGAAGGCGCGCCGCGACTCGGCCACGAACTTCGCGACCTTGGCGCGGTCCTTGCGGCGGTCGGAGCCCTCGAGGAGGCTGTGGGCGTCGACGGCGGCGGGCTTGACGAAGCGGATCGCGTCGGCGACGTTCTCCGGGCTCAGGCCGCCGGCCATCATCAGGGGCTTCGGGGAACGGCGCACGAGCTCCGCGCTGACGTTCCAGTCGTGGGTGAGGCCGGTGGCACCCTTGGCACCCGTGGCCGGGTTGAAGGTGTCGGTGATGAACATGTCGACCGAGTCGGCGACCTCGTCGACGAGCTGGAGCAGCTCCTCGGCGTTGTCCTCCTTCACGACCAGGCTCTTGAGCACGTACAGGTCGGGACGGTTCGCCTTGAGCTTGCGCAGCTGCTCCGGCTCCACGTCACCGTGGAGCTGGACGGCCTTGACACCGAGCTGAGTGGTGAACGCGCTGATCTCGTCGGCGTCCGTCATGTAGCTGATGAGGACGCCCTCCTGAGGTGCGGTCAGGCCGGCGATGATCTCCGTGGCCGCGGCCTCGGTGATGTCGTCCTTGCCCGACGGGAGGCGGAGCGGGAAGCCGAACCAGTCGACGCCCTCCTCGGCCAGCAGAGCGGCCTCCTCGGCGTCGATGATTCCGGCGACCTGGACCAGGTCCTTCACGTCACTCATGTGTGTTCCTTTTCGGATGAATCTGATGAATCAAAGCGAGTACGGCAGAACGAGTTGACGTGTCCCGAGATGACGGATTTTCGTTACACGTCTCGGGATGCTCACGAAAAGCCTCGTTGGTGCCGATCTGTTGGTCAACGGGGTTTATGTCAGATCCGCGTCAACCATCTTCAGGTCTCTGTCAGGCGGTCGTACGCCGCGGACGGCGGCCGCGTCGCGGGCCAGCAGGCACTCCTCCAGGAAGGCCAGAACCCGCAGGTGATAGGTGCGAGCCGCCCAGCCCAGGCTGATGTTATGACCGGAATGAGGCTGTCGGACAGCCTCTGCCGGGGCCCTGGTCAGCGGACTCAGGAGTTCCTCCAGGGCCGCACCGTCCGTCCTCCACCACAGCTCCTGTTCGGCGAAGGTGAAGCGGACCGGGGCCTCGATCCGGGCCGCGAAGCCGGGGTACATGTCCGGCCAGCGGACGGTCTCCCGGGCCTCCAGGGCGGGCACCGGACGGACCAGTTCCGCGCCGAGCCGGAAGGCGTCCGGCGGGTAGAACCGCAGCGCCCCCCAGTGCCGGCGCCACTGGCCGCGCAGGTCCGCCGCCGCCCCGGGCAGCTGCCCGGGCTCGACGGCGAAACGCCGGCCGAGGCCGCCGAGTTCCACGCCGACCGGCGCGAAGGCGGCGTCGGCGGCGGCGGACAGGGCGAGCCGGCCCCCGTTGGAGTGGGCCACGAGGAAGTACCCCGCGCCCAGTTCGTGCGTACGGGCGAAGCCGTCCAGGGCGGCCAGGAGGGTCTCGGTCTGCCCCGCGAGTTCCTGCCCCCGGGGCAGCGCGGCCGCCGAGGCCCCGTACCCGGGGCGGTCCAGGGAGAGCACGGCGTAGCCGAGGGCGGCGCCGAGTTCGAGCAGCGAGAGCCCGGGGCGGGCCCGGCTGTCGAAGTAGCCCGCGCTCATGCCCGCGCCGTGCAGGGCCACCACGACGGCCCGGGGCACCGGCCGCTCGGGCAGGGCGAGCAGCCCGGACAGCGGGATCCCGGCCGCGTCGAGGACGACGGGCCGGATCCCGGGCGCTCCGGGCGGCGGTGGAGCGGGCATGCGGGGTCCTCCTGGGGTGACGGTGGGGGCGGGGGTCAGTGGCGGGAGCGCGCGCTCCGGCCCCGGGCGACGGCGAGCCCCCAGGCGGCCCGGCGGCGCAGCAGCGTGGTCAGGGGCGGCAGGGGGAGCCGTACGGAATGCGGCGCGGTCTCCCGCAGCGGATCCGGCACGAGTTCGCGTACGGGCTCCCGTACGGGCAGCGGCTCGCGCAGGGAATCGCGCGCGGGGACCCAGTAGCCGGCGATCTGCACGGCGTTCATCCGGTGCTCACAGCTGGACTCCGGTCAGTTCGGGCAGGCGGACGCCTGAGTCCCACACGACGTGGAAGGCGACGTGGCTCAGCCGCCAGCCGGCCCCGGTGCGCACGGCGCGGGCCTCGGAGTACCCGCCGACGTCGAAGTGGGCGGCCGGTCCGGCCGCGGCGTGGTGGACGTGCGTGGTGAGCTGCTGGGCGCGCAGCGTGGCGCGGTCCCCGTCGAGGAGCACGGAGTGGCCGGCGCTGAGGTGGTGGGTGCGCGCCCACCGGTCGCGGGCCTCGCGCTGGAAGGCGGCGAAGGCCTCGACGCCGGTGCAGACGCCGATCGGGAAGGCGAAGGTGACGTCCTCGGTGAAGAGGGTGGCGAACCGTTCCCGGTCCGGGCCCGGCGGTCCGCCGGTGTCGAGGGCGGTGACGTAGCGGTCGAACAGCTCGCGCAGTTCGGCGTGGTCGCGCAGGATCCGGATCTGCTCGCGCAGGTCCGCGATGTCGTCGTGGGGCGAAGGCATGGCCTCTCCAGAGGGCGGACTTCATGGGCGGGGTGGCGGCGGACCTGCTCCGGGCGTCCCCGCGCCGCGCCCGCTCACAGCACGCGGGCGCGGCGCCGGATCTCGTCGAGCAGCTCCGCCTGGCGCAGCGGCGCCCCGTCGGGGGCGGCGGCGGTGCGGACGGCGTCGGTGAAGGCGGACACCGTGCGCAGGACCTGGTCGTCCGGGGCGAGGGCGATCTCCTCGGTGCCGGTGCGGCGTTCGAGCAGGACCCGGGGCACGTGGCCGGCGGGCGGGGTGAAGGCCCCGTCGAGGGTGAGGCGTCCTTCGCTCCCGGTGATCTCGTAGGCGGAGCGGTAGCCGTGGTCCAGGCCGAAGGCGAGCTGCGCGCAGACCCCGGCCGGGGTGCGCAGCAGCGCGGTGCCGGAGGTGTCGACGGCGCGGCCGGGTCCGCCGCGGACCAGGACGGCGGCCTCGGTCTCCAGCCGGTCGCCGAGGAAGTGCAGGGCGGCGCGTACGGGGTAGACGCCGGTGTCCCACAGGGCGCCGCCGCCGAGGGAGGCGTCGTAGCGGATGTCGGTGCCGGGCAGCCGGGGGACGGCGAACTCGGCGCGGAAGGAGCGGAGTTCGCCGATGGCGCCGTCGGCCACGAGGGCGCGTACGGCGGCGTGCTGGGAGTGCTGGACGAACATCACGTTCTCGCGGAGCACCCGGCCCGTCGCCCGGGCCAGTTCCGTCAGGCGGCGGGTGGTGGCGAGGTCGGTGGTGAGGGGCTTCTCCGCGAGGACGTGCTTGCCCGCGCGCAGCGCCGCCTCCACCCACCGGGCGTGCAGGGCCGCCGGGAGCGGTACGTACACGGCGTCGACGTCCTCGCGCTCCAGCAGGGCCGCGTAGCCGGTGACGGCCTCGCAGCCGGCCTCGGCGGCGGTGGCGCGGGCCCTGGCCGCGTCGCGGGCGGCGACGGCGACGAGGTCCGCGCCGGGGCAGGCCCGCAGGGCGGGCAGCATCCGGCGGCGGGCGATGTCGGCGCAGCCGAGCACGCCGATGCGTACGGGCTCCATCAGAGGTGTACCGCTCCCGTGGTCAGGCAGGAGAGCAGGGTGCGGGCCTGCACGTTGAGGTAGTGGTTGTGCCGCAGCAGGGCGGTGAGCTGGCCGGGGGTGGCCCACCGGTAGCCCGGCGGGGTGTCCGGCGGGGCCTGGTCCTCGTCGGCGTCGAGGAAGAGGTAGCGGCTCTCGGCGTTGAGGAAGCGGCCGCCCTCCTCGGAGTGCAGGGCCTCGTAGCGGACGCGCGCGGGGTCGGCGCCGAGCACGAGGTCGAGGAAGGGCGGGCGCTCGCCCGGCGGCAGGTGCGCGTAGTTGGAGGGGGTGTACTGCACGGTGGGGCCGAGCTCGACCGTCTCGGCGAAACCGCCCTCGACGCGGGCGTGCACCAGCAGGTGGGGCACGCCGCCGATCCTGCGGGTCAGGAAGGCGGTGACGCCGGTGCCGGTGGGTTCGAACAGGGGCTGCGTCCAGCCGGGGACCTCGCGGCTGGACGCCCGTACGTCGACCGCGACGACGCCGAAGTAGCGGCCCTCCTCGTGGTCGATGGAGTGCCCGGTGCGCTTCCAGCCCGGCAGGTCCGCGAGCGGGACGGGTTCGGCGCTCACGTCGTGGCGCGAGCGCTCGGCGGTGAACCAGGACAGCAGCTCGGTGTCCGGGTGGAGGGCGAGGCCGTCCGGGTCCGGGAAGGGGGCGCAGGCCAGCACGGTGCGCGCGTCCATGTTGACGAGGTTGTCCCGGCGCAGCAGTTCGCCGATCTGGCCGAGGGTGAGCCAGCGGAAGTCCTCGTGCTCCGGTACGTCGCCCACGGCCTCCACGAGCATGTTGCGGTTGCTCTTGCGCAGGAACCACGAGCCGTGCTCGGACTGCAGGACGTCGGCGAGGACCCGGCCGCGGCCGGGGTCGGTGAAGTACTCGATGTGGCGCACGCCGGCGCCCCGGTGGGCCTTGGTGTAGTTGCTGCGGGTGGCCTGCACGGTCGGGGACAGCTGGAGCAGGTTGCGGTTGCCCGGCTCCATCTTGGCCTGCATCAGGAAGTGCGGGACGCCGTCGAAGTCCTTGACGAGGATGCCGAGGATGCCGACCTCGGGCTGGCGGATGACCGGCTGGTGCCACTGCCGGTCCCGGCCGTCGGTGGAGGCGGTCACCCGCAGGCCCTCGACGGTGAAGAACTTCCCGCTGCGGTGCCCCAGGTTGCCGCTGTGCGGGTCGAAGGACCAGCCGTCGAGTTCGGCGAAGGGGATGCGCTCGACCCGGAAGTCGTGGGCCCGGCGGCGCTCCTCCAGCCAGCCGTGGACGTCCGCGGTGCGCCCTGCGACGCCCTCCGGGGCGGCGGCGGAGCGGGCGAAGCGCTCCGGGAGGTCCGCGTCGAAGCGGGGGCGCGGGACGGCCGGGGTGGCGGGCGTGCTCACGCGTGGCCTCCCACGAACTCCTTGACGGAGGCGATGACGTAGTCGAGCATCTCGTCGGTCAGCGCCGGGTACACGCCGATCCAGAAGGTCTGGTCGGTGACGACGTCGCTGTTGGTGAGGTCGCCGACGACCCGGTGCGGCTGGTCGGTGTAGGCGGGGTGGCGGGTCAGGTTGCCCGCGAACAGGCGCCGCGTGCCGATCTTGCGGCCCTCCAGGAAGTCCACCAGCGCCGCCCGGCGGTAGGGCGCCTCGGGGTCCACGGTGAGCGCGAACCCGAACCAGCTCGGGTCGCTGCGCGGGGTGGCCTCGGGGAGGATCAGGTACGGGACGCCGTCGAGGCCGTCGCGCAGCCGGCGCCAGTTGCGGCGGCGGGCGTCGCAGAAGGCGTCGAGCTTGTCGAGCTGGGTCAGGCCGAGGGCCGCCTGGATGTCGGTCGCCTTCAGGTTGTAGCCGACGTGGGAGAAGATGTACTTGTGGTCGTAGCCCTCGGGAAGGGTGCCCATCTGGTACTTGAAGCGCTTGAGGCACTTGTTGGTCTCGCCCGGCTCGCACCAGCAGTCCCGGCCCCAGTCGCGCAGCGATTCGACGATGCGGGCGAGCGCCAGGTTCGAGGTCAGGACGCAGCCGCCCTCGCCCATGGTCAGGTGGTGGGCCGGGTAGAAGCTCACCGTGGTCAGGTCGCCGAAGGTGCCGGTGAGCCGCCCGTCGTAGGTGGAGCCGACCGCGTCGCAGTTGTCCTCGATCAGGAACAGGTCGTGGTCCTGGGCGAGCTGGGCGATCTCGGCGACCTCGAAGGGGTTGCCGAGGGCGTGCGCGATCATGATGGCGCGGGTCTTGGGGCCGATGGCCCGGGCCACCCGGTCGGCGGTGGTGTTGTAGGTGCCGAGTTCGACGTCGACGAAGACGGGCACGAGCCCGTTCTGGATGATCGGGTTGACGGTGGTCGGGAAGCCCGCGGCGACCGTGATGACCTCGTCTCCGGGGCGCAGCCGCCGGTCCTCCAGCAGGTGCGAGGTGAAGGCCGTCATGGCCAGCAGGTTCGCGGAGGAGCCGGAGTTGGTCAGGTGCGCCTTGCGGTGCCCCAGCTTGCGGGCGAAGCGCGACTCGAAGCGGCGCGAGCTGGGCCCGGCGGCGATCCGCATCTCCAGCGCCGCCTCGACCAGGGCCGCGCGGTCGTGCTCGTCGAGGACGGCTCCGGCGGGCCAGATCTCCGTGGTGCCGGGAACGAAGGGCCTGCCGTCCTGGGCGTCCTGGTGGAACTTGGCGGTCTCGTCGAGGATGAGTCCCTTGTGGACGTTCATGACCTGCGGGTCCCTTCACGGCTCTCGCGGCCGAAGTCGTCGTCGGTGCGGTGCTTCACGGCCTTCCACCAGCCGGGGTTGTCGCGGTACCAGGCGACGGTGTCGGCGAGACCCTGCTCGAAGCCGATCCGCGGCGCGTACCCGAGCTCCTCGCGGATCTTCGTCTCGTCCAGCGCGTAGCGCAGGTCGTGGCCCTTGCGGTCGGCGACCCGGCGCACCATCGAGACGTCCGCGCCGCACAGGGCGAGCAGCCGCTCGGTGATGTGCAGGTTGGTCCGCTCGTTGCCGCCGCCGATGTTGTAGACCTCGCCGGAGCGGCCCCGGTCCAGGACCAGGACCAGGGCCCGGCAGTGGTCGTCGACGTGCAGCCACTCGCGGACGTTGCGGCCGTCGCCGTACAGCGGCACCGGCTGGCCCTCCAGCAGGTTGGTGACGAACAGCGGGATCAGCTTCTCGGGGTGCTGGTGGGGCCCGTAGTTGTTGGAGCAGCGGGTGACCGTCACATCGAGGCCGTGCGTGCGCCAGTAGGCGCGCGCGAGGAGGTCGGAGGAGGCCTTCGAGGCGGCGTACGGGGAGTTGGGCCGCAGCGGCCACTCCTCGGTCCAGGCGCCCTCGGCGATGGAGCCGTAGACCTCGTCGGTGGAGACGTGGACCACGCGTGCGACCCCGGTGGCCAGGCAGGCGTCCAGCAGGCTCTGCGTACCGCCGACGTTGGTGCGGACGAACGCGGCGGCGGAGTGCACGGACCGGTCGACGTGCGACTCGGCCGCGAAGTGCACCACCGCGTCGTGGCCGGGCAGCAGCCCGCGCAGCAGCTCCTCGTCGCAGACGTCCCCGTGGACGAAGTCCAGCCGGGGGTGGGCGGCCGGGAGGTTCTCCCGGTTGCCCGCGTAGGTGAGCTTGTCGAGGACGGTGACCCGGTCCTCCTCGTGGCCGGGGTACCCGCCGTCGAGCAGGGTCCGCACGAAGTGCGAGCCGATGAACCCCGCCCCGCCGGTGACCAGCAGCCTCATGCCGCCTCCCCGCGCCGTTCGCGCCAGGTGCGCGGGCCGAGGAAGCCGCGCGTCCGCTCGGGGCGGCGCCAGGCGGCGACGGCGGGCCCGCTGCCCGCCGTACCGCCGTACTGGCCCTCGTAGGCCGCGGCCCGGGCCAGGACGACGGCGGTCAGCGCGGCGAGTTCCTCGGCGTCGGGCCGGCCCTTCACCACGCGGATGAGGTGGCCGGAGGCTTGGGTTTCCACGGGCTGCTCCTCGACTCGTGACGTCCCGCCGGCACTCACTGCGGCGGGTTTCCGTGCTTGCGGGCGGGCAGGTCGGCGTGCTTGGCGCGGAGCATCGCCAGGGAGCGGATCAGCACCGTCCGGGTCTCGCGCGGGTCGATGACGTCGTCGACCAGGCCGCGCTCGGCCGCGTAGTACGGGTGCATCAGCTCGTCCTTGTACTCGGCGATCCGCTGCGCGCGGACGGCGTCCGGGTCCTCGGCGGCGGCGATCTCGCGCCGGAAGACCACGTTCGCGGCGCCCTCGGCGCCCATCACAGCGATCTCGTTGGTGGGCCAGGCCAGCGCCAGGTCCGCGCCGATCGAGCGGGAGTCCATGACGATGTACGCGCCGCCGTAGGCCTTGCGCAGGACCAGGGAGATGCGCGGAACGGTCGCGTTGCAGTACGCGTACAGCAGCTTGGCGCCGCGCCGGATGATGCCGTTGTGCTCCTGGTCCACGCCCGGCAGGAAGCCGGGTACGTCGACCAGCGTGACGAGCGGGATGTTGAAGGCGTCGCAGAACTGGACGAACCGCGCGCCCTTCTCGGAGGCCTCGATGTCCAGGACCCCGGCCGTCGCCGCGGGGTTGTTGGCGACGACGCCGACGACGTGCCCGTCGAGGCGGGCCAGCGAGCAGACCAGGTTGGGCGCCCAGGCCGGGTGCACCTCGAAGTGGTCGCCGTCGTCGACGACCTCCTCGATGACCCTGCGGATGTCGTACGCCTGCCCGGACTGCGCCGGGACCAGGTCGAGCAGCGCCTCGCAGAGCCGGTCGGCCGGATCGCCGGAGCGCTCCACGGGGGCGAGTTCGCGGTTGTTGGAGGGCAGCAGCCCCAGCAGGTAGCGGACCTCGCAGATGCAGGTCTCCTCGTCGTCGTACGCGAAGTGCGCGACGCCGGAGGTGGTGGCGTGGACGTCCGCGCCGCCGAGCCCGTTCTGGGAGATCTCCTCGCCGGTGACGGCCTTGACGACGTCGGGTCCGGTGATGAACATCTGCGAGGTCTCGCGGACCATGAAGACGAAGTCGGTGAGCGCCGGGGAGTAGGCGGCGCCGCCCGCGCACGGCCCGAGCATCACCGAGATCTGCGGGATGACGCCCGAGGCCCGGGTGTTGCGCCGGAAGATGCCGCCGTAGCCGGCGAGGGCCGAGACGCCCTCCTGGATCCGGGCGCCCGCGCCGTCGTTGAGCGACACCAGGGGAGCGCCGGCCGCCTCCGCCATGTCCATGATCTTGTGGATCTTCTCGGCGTGGGCCTCGCCCAGCGCCCCGCCGAAGACCCGGAAGTCGTGGGCGTAGACGAAGACGGTCCGCCCGTCCACGGTGCCCCAGCCGGTGACGACGCCGTCGCCGCTGGGCCGCTTGGCCTCCAGTCCGAAACCGGAGGCCCGGTGCCGGCGCAGCGACTCCACCTCGGTGAACGATCCCTTGTCGAGCAGCAGCGCGATGCGCTCGTGCGCGGTCAGCTTGCCCTTGGCGTGCTGCCGCCCCGTCGCGTCCTCGTCACCGCTGCGCGCGGACTCCTTGATCCCCAAGAGCTCGTCGATCCGTTGGTGGACCGTGTCGTCCGCTCCTCGCATGGTTCTCCCACCCTTTCCGTGGGTCGATGGTCAGACTGCGGTCGTGGTGAGCGCCCCCACGGCCCGGGCCAGCCGCTCCGCGGTGTGCGTGGAGTGGACGCGGGCGCCCGGCAGGATGCGGCGGACGAGACCGCCGAGCACCTGGCCGGGGCCCACCTCCACGAACCGGTCCGCGCCCGAGGCGGCGAGCGCCCCGACGGCCCCGGTCCAGCGCACCGGGCTGGTGAGCTGGCCGCGCAGGGCGACGACGGCCTCGGCGGCCGTCGTCACCCACCCGCCGGTGACGCCGGAGACCAGCGGGACCGCCGGCTCGCGGAACTCCGTGGCGATCAGCGTCTCGGTGAACTCCGCCTCGGCCTCGTCCAGCAGGCTGGAGTGGAAGGGGCCGCCGGTACGCAGCCACTCCACCCGCGCCCCGGCCGCGCGGGCCTCCCGGGCGACCCGCTCCACCGCCTCGGACTGCCCGGACACCACGGTCTGCCGGGGCTCGTTGTCCCCGGCCACCTCGACGAGCTGACCGGTGGCCGCCCGGGCCTCGGCGCACATCCGCACCAGGTCCGTGCGGCGCGGGCCGATCACCGCCGCCGTGGCACTGCCGATCCGGTCCCCGACCGTGGCGACGAGCTCGCTGCGCAGCCGGACGAGCCACAGCGCCTCGGTCCACTCCAGGACGCCCGCCGCCACCAGCGCCGCGTACTCGCCCAGGCTGTGCCCGGCCACGGCGTCGGGCTCCACGCCCTCGCCCCGCAGCACCTCCAGCACGGCCAGGCTCGTCAGGAAGACGGCCGGCTGCGCCACCGCCGGGTCCTCGAAGTCCCGGGGGGACCCGTCCCGGCAGATCCGGGCCAGGGGGATGCCGAGGAGGTCGTCGGCGGTGCGGTAGTAGGTGTCGGCGAGGTCCGGGCGCAGGGCGAGCAGCTCCCTGCCCATTCCGGCGCATTCGGAGCCCTGGCCCGGGAACAGGAAGGCGGTGCGGCTCATCCGGTCACGTCCTTTTCTGCGGTTCGGCCGGCCGTTTCGACGGGTCGGTTCAACTGGCGGGGGTCGTGTGGTCCGGGGCGGAGCCCGAGCACACGGTGTGGCCGACGGACAGCCAGGCGTCCGGCACCCACCTGACGTCGACCTTCGCGGGGGACGGACCCGCCACGGCGACGGCCGCCGCGTGGCTGGCGTCGGCGGGAACGCCGACCATGGTCCAGCCCTGCGGGTGGCGGTCGTGGTCGGTGCCGAGGTAGTCCTCCGCGGGGGAACGGCTCAACCCTGTCCCGATGCCCTTGAGAAACGCTTCCTTGCGCGTCCAGATCTGGCCGAACAGCTGCCTGCGCTCCTCACCGGCCTCGGCCTCGGCTATCTCCAGCTGCTCCTGCGGGTGGAGCGCCTTCGAGCAGATGTCGACCGTTTCGGCTCCGGGAAGCTTCTCGACGTCGACGCCGAGCGGCACCGTGCCCACGCCCACCATGGCCACGCCCCCGCTGTGCGAGAGGGAGTAGTGCAGCGGGGGCGGCGGGGGCGACAGGGCGGGACGGCCGTGCGCTTCGCCGCAGCCCGGGCAGGGCTCGCGCATGAAGCGCACGTCCTCGGGCCGGGTGGCCGTGTAGCGCCCGAGCAGCCGGCGCACCGCCACGTGCGCGGCGGCGTAGAGCATGCCGTCGGAGCGGCGGATGAAGGAGTCCGTGCGCTTGCGTTCCTTGTCGTCGAGCTCCTCGATCGCGAGGGCTTCGGCGTCCGCGCCGGTGGGCCGGCGGATCAGCCAGAGGTCGACGCGGTCGGCGGAGAGGGTGAAGTCGGGGCGCGCGAGGTCCCGGTGGTTCACTGCCGGGCGCGTGGCCGGCAGGAGGGTGGTGGCCGTCATGCCGGCACCGGTGCACCGTGCAGGTGGGCGTCCGGGCCGAACTGGCCGGCGAGGCAGTCGATGAGCTCCTGCGCGCTGTTGGCCAGCAGCAGCCGCTGGAGGTTCACGTCGACGCCGAGCGTGTTCTCCATCCGGTACTGGAGTTCGATTCCGGAGATGGATCCGATGCCCAGGCAGCCCATGGGGCGGCCCGTGGTGTCGACCAGCTGCGGCTCGATCCCGAGGATGCGGCCGAGTTCCTCGCGGACGTACTGCTCCAGGATCCGGGTGCGCTCGCGCAGTCCGGCGGTGTGCAGCAGGGCCATGTCGGGCCGGGTCATGTGGACCAGGCCGGTATCTGTCTCGTACGTCTGTGACATGTGAAGTGTGTTCATGAGGCTTTCCGGTGTCGGGGCGGACGGGCTGTTCCCGTCCGACCGTGTGTCGGGTACGTGTCCGGGCGGATCGGTGGTGGTGGTTCAGGGACGGGCGCGGGCACGGGGGCGGCCGCGGTGGGCCAGGCCGCCGAGGGCGACGCAGGCTCCGGCCGCTCCGACGGCGGTGACCAGCCAGAGCGCCGGGCCCCGGCCCACCGTGTAGAGGGCGGCGACCGGCGCCGCCGTGAGGGCCGCGCCCACTTGGACGAAGGTCTGGTAGAGCCCGCCGGCCGCCGCCTGCAGCCCGGCCGGGACCGAGCCCGTCGCCTGGAGGTGCAGGGCGGTGAAGGCGAGCACGAAGGCGGCTCCGACGCACGCCGTCGCGGGCAGCAGCCCCGCGGGCCCCGGATCGGCGCCCGGGGCCCGCGGGTAGAGCGCGTAGCCGAGCGGGGCGAGGACCGCGCCGGCGGCGACCGCCCGCGCCGGGCCCAGCCGGACCGCGATCCGGGCCGAGTGCAGCGCGCTCAGCGCGAGCGGCGCGGCCGCCGGCAGGAAGGCGAGCGCGGTCTGCCAGGGGCTGCGGCCCGAGCCCGCCAGGTGCAGGGTGGCGACGAGCAGGAAGCCCACGTACGAGCCGTTGAGCGCGGCGGCTCCGAGCGCGGAGCGCAGCAGCGGCGCGTGGCGCAGCAGTACGGGGGGCACCAGCGGCCGGGGCGAGCGCCGCTCGGCCGCCACGAACAGCGCCCCGAGCGGTACGGCCCCGGCGAAGGCGGCCGCCGCCCGGGCCGGTTCGCGGCCGGGGCCCGCCAGGTGCGAGAGCCCGTACACGAGCAGCAGGACGGCGCCGGTCAGGCCGAGACCGCCCGCCGTGGCGTGCCACCCGGGGCCGCGCGGGGCCCGGGTGCCGGGCGCGTCGCGCGGGACCAGCCGCGCCCCGGCGGCCAGCAGGAGCAGGGCGACGGGGGCCGGGAAGGCGAGGGTCCAGCGCCAGCCGGCCGCGGTGAGCAGCCCGGCCAGCAGCAGCCCGGAGCAGAAGCCGGCGGCGCCGAAGAAGGAGTAGAGGGACACCGCCCGGCGGCGGGCGGGGCCTTCGGGGACGGCGGAGGTGATGATGGCGAGCCCGGTGGGTGCGGTCAGCGCGACGCAGAAGCCTTTCACCACACGGGTGGCGGTCAGCAGGGCCGCACTGTCCGTCAGCGCCCCGGCCAGCGAGGCGGCGGCGAAGACGAGCAGCGCGGCCAGGTACACCCGGCGGCGGCCGAGGTGCTCGACCAGCCGGCCGCCGAGCAGCAGGAGCCCGCCGAACCCGGCGGCGAAGCCGCTGACGATCCACTGGAGCTGCGGTACGGGCAGCCCCAGACCGGCGCCGACGGCCGGCAGCGCCACCAGGTTCGCGGACACCTCCAACGCGTCGACCAGCATGTTCGCGGCGAGTACGGACACCAGGGCCCAGGGGGCCGGGGCCGCCCGCCCGCCGGCGGTCGGGGTTTTCGTCGAGGACTGCATGCTCGCGTTTCGCCGGAGGAGGAGGGAAGCGGAAAGGGGGGCGGGCCGCCGGGGAGGGATCCC
>NZ_JBHWBP010000144.1:0-18213 GCF_042735575.1 Streptomyces sp. NPDC059564
GTCCTTCACTCCGTCGCAGCTTCCCAGCGGCGGCATCCTCCAGGGACTGATCTGCGGCATCACCGCGGCCATCGGCTACGGGCTCGGCGTGCTCGCGGCCTACGTGTGGCGCGCCATCGCCGACCGGGACGCACGGATCCCCTCGCGCAGGTCATGGCTCGTCCTCCTCGTCGGCGCGATCGTGCTGTTCGGCCTGGCGTTCGGGCTCGGCCAGTACTGGCAGCACGAGATCCGCCGGCTCATGGGGGTCACCGATTACAACGTCCCCGCCGCCGTCGCCTGCCCGTTCGTCGCCGCTCTCGTCTTCTACCTCCTGCTGCTGGCCGGGCGCGGGCTCCGGCGCCTGTACCACTGGGCCGCCCGCCTGCTCGGGCGCTGGATCGGCCCGCGGGCGGCGCGGGTGGTCGGCTGGGTGCTGGTGGCGGGTCTGGCCTGGTCGGCGTTCAGCGGTCTGCTGCTGGGCGGCTTCGTGAACGCGGCCAACGAGGCGTTCTCGGTGCGTGACACGCAGACGCCGGAGGGCGTGCACCAGCCCACGTCCACGCTGCGTTCGGGCGGGCCCGGCTCCCTGGTGCCGTGGGACTCGCTGGGCCGGCAGGGCCGGGCCTTCACCGGGAGCGGACCGACGGCCCGGGACATCGGCGCGTTCACGCACCGCACGGCGCAGGAGCCCGTCCGGGCCTACGCCGGGCTGTCGACCTCCGACGACGCGGAGGGCCGGGCGGAGCGCGCCGTCGCGGACCTCGAACGGGCGGGTGGGTTCAAGCGCGCGAACCTGCTCGTGATGACCACCACGGGAAGCGGCTGGGTCGATCCCGCCGCGGTGGACTCCTTCGAGTACCTCGGCAACGGCGACTCGGCCACCGTGGCGATGCAGTATTCGTACCTGCCGTCGTGGATGTCGTACCTCGTCGACCAGTCGAAGGCCCGGGCGGCCGGCCGCGAACTCTTCGACGCGGTCTACGACGTCTGGTCCAAGCTGCCCCAGGACCAGCGTCCGCGGCTGTTCGTGGCGGGCGAGAGCCTGGGGTCGTTCGGCGGCGAGACGGCCTTCAGCGGGGAGTACGACCTGCGCAACCGCACCGCCGGCACCCTGTTCGCCGGTCCGCCCAACTTCAACACCCTGTTCCGCGAGTTCAGTGATCATCGCGACGCGGGGAGTCCCGAGATCGGGCCCGTCTACAAGGAGGGGCGGACGGTCCGGTTCACCGCCGACCCGGCTGCCGGGATGCCTCCGGCGGACCGGCCGTGGGACGGCACGAGGGTGCTCTACCTCATGCACCCGTCCGACCCGATCGTCTGGTGGAGTCCCGGCCTGGCCCTCTCCGAACCCGACTGGATCAAAGAGGCCCCCGGCAAGGACGTGCTCGGCGCGATGGTCTGGATGCCCTTCGTGACCTTCTGGCAGGTCACCGCCGACCTGCCGTTCTCCACGGGCGTACCGGACGGCCACGGCCACACGTACAAGGCCGCGTACGTCGACGGCTGGAACGCCGTCATGCGGCCCGAGGGATTCACGGCGCAGGACCTGGACCGGCTGAGGGACATCATCCGGCCGGAAGGCTGAGCCCGACCGCCACGGGGTCTTCGCCGTCGCGCGGTCAGCGCAGCAGGAACCCGGCCACGTAGCCGAACGCGTTGACCGCCCAGTGCAGGCCCATGGGAGCCAGCAGACTGCCGCTGCGGCGCCGCAGTTCGCAGAACACGACGCCCGCCGCCGCCGTGAACAGCACGGCCGCCGCGACCGCCAGGGCGCCGCCCAGCGCGGAGTCGCCGAAGACCGTGGTCAGGGCGGGCTTCGCCGTCGCCAGGTGCAGGGACGGCAGCACGTGCCAGAGGCCGAACAGCAGGCTCGACACGGTGGTCGCCCATGCCGCCCCCCGGTCGCGGCACACCAGGCCGTAGAGCACGCCGCGGAAGGCGATCTCCTCCACCAGGACGGTGCCGACGGGGACCAGTACGAGCACGCGCAGCATCAGCTCGCTCCCGCTCATCCCGTCGTACCGCCGGTCCTCGAACAGCGCTCGGGTGGCCGGCCACAGGGCCCCGGCGAGGTAGACGACGCCGACCAGGCCGATCAGGACCAGCGCCCACCGGGTACCGCGGGCCAGTGTGCCGGGCGCCAGGCCCGCGTCCGCCCGGGTACCGCCGGCCCACCGGAGCACGCCGAGCAGCAGGACGCTGACCACGACGGCCGTCACCAGGCCGGTCAGGCCGCTCCAGCGGTGCATGACCAGGTTGGCGGCGAGGAGGACGGCCACCGTGAGCCCCACGGCCGGCCAGGTGCCGATCGGTCCACGTCCTCGGCTCCGCGGCATGCCGACCGCGGCGCCGCGCCCCGGTACCTCGGGCCGCTCGGCATCGTCGGGGTCGGGGCAGGGCATGCCGGTCAGCGGAGGGCCGAGAACAGTTCGTTGCACGCCTGCTCGCAGGAGCGGCAGGCTTCGGCGCAGATGCGGCAGTGCTCGTGCAGGTCGGCATGGGAGGCGCACTCGTCGCCGCACGCCTTGCAGGCCATGGCGCACGCGCGAAGGATGGCGGCGGTGATGTTCGCGTCGTACCCGGTGTGCCGGGAGAGGACCGCCGCGGTGGCGGTGCAGATGTCGGCGCAGTCCATGTCGGTGCGGATGCACTTGGTCAGGTCGCCCACCATGCCCTCGGACAGGCACGCGTCCGCGCACGCCGTACACGCCTGGGCACAGGCGATGCATTCCTCGATGCAGCGGGTGAGCTTGGCCTGGTCGATGCCGCCGAGGTCGGCCGGGTAGGTGGCGAGCATGTCCTTGACGGTGCTGGACATCAGAGTGCCTCCGTTCCCCCGCGGGCCGGCGGATCCGGGGCGGCCGCCAGGAGCCCCCGGTACACCTCCAGCTAACCACCCTCGCCGTGGACCCGCGGTGCGGCGGCTCGTCGGCTCGTCAGGCGAGGACGTTGACGGCCCGGGCGATGACGAGTCCGAGGATGACCAGGGAGACGATGGACTGGAGGGTCATGACGCACTTGGCCCAGGGGGCGAGCGGCATGACGTCGGTGGGGCTCAACGCGGTGGAATTGGTGAATCCGAGGTAGAGGTAGTCGACGTAGCGGGGACGCCAGTTCGAGGCGTTCAGTTCGGGGCTGAGCTGTTGGGGAAAGGCGAGTGCGGGTGTGGGGGGCATGTGGTGGGCCCGGGCGGCCGGCCCGCCGCTGTCGAGTTCGAAGTACAGCAGGGAGAACGCGAGGACGGTGGAGGCCCAGACGCTGCCGCCGGCCAGCAGGAGGGCGCTGGCGGAGTTGGTCTCGCTCCCGCCGTGGACGAGATCGTCGATCAGCCGGAAGGTCGACCAGATGGCGCCGCACGCCAGTACGGTGACCAGGGCGATCGACGCCGCGCGCAAGGCGGCCGAGCGGCGGCTGATCCGAACGGGGTCGCCCGAGATCAGCGCCACCAGGAGCAGCCCTTCGGCGAGGGGAAGCGCCCATCGGGGCCCCAGGCGCAGATCGTCGGGCAGGAGCAGGGTCAGCACCGCGGAGACGATGACGGCCGCGGCCATCGGCCAGCGGGTCTCGACGGACACCGCGGGCTGCGACTCCGGCTCGTGCGGATCGCTCGCACGGTTCGTATCGGAGGGGCTCATCTGCGGCTCCTCGACGGTGAAGGCGTGTGGCGGCGGCTGCCCCGACGACCGTTCCTCGCGCGCTCGGACTCTGGGCCGGGATCTTGGATGCCACCGTAGACCGAAGCGAATACGGCGGCGCGCCCGACACGCTCCGCACGCGCACGCCTCCGGAACGTCAGGCCTCGACGGACCTTCTAGGCCGGTTGCCCCGTCCTGGCTGCGCTGCGCCTGATCGCCGGGCCCGCACTACAGTGGCGGTACGAGGACCACCCGCATCGGATGATCGGAGACCCGGTCTCCGCCCGAGGTCCCGGCAAGCCGGCGGTGGCCTCGAAGGAGGCCGATCGTATGCCCCGTATCCGTCGCCAGAGAGTGAAGTCGGTGCCGACATCCCGCTCCGCCGGAATCGGGAAGGGCGGCTGGGTACTGATCGGCGCCTCGGGCATGGCCGTGGGAGCGGTGCTCCACGCCGTCGCCGGTGCCGCGGAGATCGTCAAGGACATGCTGCGCAAAGAGCCGACCGCCGCGCGCGTGGAGGGCGGATCGCCTGCCGTGGTGGCCCCTCCGCGGCCGCACGAGGCGGCCGGCTGGGTCCTGATCGCCTCGACCGCCATCGTGGTGAGCGGGCTCTCCCACGCCGCGGCCAGTCTTGCGGAACTGGCCAGGGAGCTCCTGGGAGCGAAGCCGCACGCCACACGGGAATGAAGCAGTGCCACGACCAGCCGGTGGAGAGCTCCCGACTGGCGCCCGCGTCACGTCCCGGGCCGGTCCCCGAGGCCGGGCCCGCGGGGCGCCCGGGGCTCGGGCACGGGGCCCTCGCGCAGATCCGGGGAGGCGGCCGCGGCCTTCTCGTGCCAGCGGCCGTACCGCTCGGCGAGGGGAACGGCCGAGACGCCGTGCAGGAGGACGCTGAGGCCGACGGTGATCGCGACCACCCTCCCCAGGAGTTCCACCCCCGGAACATGTTCCTCCACGACGAGCAGCGCCAGCACCACGGACGCGAGACCGCGTGGCCCGAACCAGCCGACGTACGCCACCGTGGGGAGCCGTAGTCCGCTCCCGGCGAGTGAGAGGACCACCGGCAGCATCCTGACGACGGTGAGGCTCAGCACCGCGTACAGACCGATCCGCCAGCTCAGGTGCTCCAGCGCGGGGCCGAGCAGCACCGCCCCGAAAACGAGGAGGCTGATCGCCGCGAGGAGTCCTCCGAGGGTTTCGCTGAACTCGGCCGCCCGGTCCGCGTCCTCCTTCTCGCGGCCGGCCGGGAACCTGCGCAGGGCGAACCCGCAGGCGAAGCCGGCCACCCATGCCGCGATGAAGCCGCTGCCTTGCGTCACGACGGCGAGTTCGTACGCCCCCGCCGCGACGGCCGGCAGATAGACCTGCTGCCATTCCCACGCGACCCACCCCCGGGCCCGGGACCACTGCAGCAGCCGGCCTCCCAGCCACCCGATCAGCAGACCGATGGCGGTACTCAGGACCAGGGAGCGCCAGAAGACACCCGCGACGCCCTCCTGCGCATGGTGCGTGCCGGGGATGCCCGCGAGGAAGAGGATGAAGAAGGGCAGCACCATGCCGTCGTTCAAGCCGCTCTCGACGTTCAGTCCGTGCCGTACGAGCACCGGTACCCGGGGGTGGGACATCGCGGTCTTTCCGAGCGCGGCATCGGTCGGGGCGAGGATGGCGCCGACCAGTGCGAGCTCCCACACCGTCAGCCCGGGCAGCAAGGGCCACGCGAGGAGCCAGCCCGCGCCGATGCTGAGGGGCAGTCCGATGCCCAGCAGGCGGCCGGGCAGGAAGCCACCGGTCCGGAGGTCCCCTCTGCGCACCAGCATGGCATCGGTGAACAGCACGAGCGTCAGAGTGACTTCGAGGAGCACCACGACCGGCGCGGCGTCCCGCTCCGGGTCGACGATGCCCAGCACGGCCGGCCCGAGGAGGACGCCGCAGCCGACGAACACGATCGCCCACGACACCGGCGTCGTGGACAGCCGCCGCGAGCCCAGCGCGTACGCGGCCGTGACGGCCGCCACCGCCACACCGGCCCAGGCGCCACCGCTCATGTACCCGCCCTCCAGATCCACCCGCCGGATCCTCCCGGCCGGTCGTCGGCGCCGGGCGTCGGGCGGGGCTCGCGGTCAGGCCCCTGGCAGTTCCTGCGCCGGCAGGCGGCCCGTGCGTACCGCGTCGACCAGGGCTTGGTGGTCGCGTTCGTTCTGGTCGGCGTAGGCCTCGGCGAAGGTGACGAGGGCCCGGTCGAAGGCTTCGCCGCGACCCAGGTACGCGGCGATCGCGATCCGGTCGCCCGACCGCGCGTGCGCGCGGGCGAGGGTGCTGCCGCACACGTCGCCGAAGGCCGCCAGCTGTCGGGGCGACATCGTCTCCGGCATGGCGATGCCCTTCCAGTCGCGCAGCTGACGGACGTAGAAGTCGCGCTGTCTGCCGTCGAACCCGTCGACCCGCTGCCAGCCGAGGAAGATGTCGCTCGTCGCCTGCATCAACCGCTGTCCGGCGACCACGCGCTCGCCCTGGTTGCGGTACCGGCTCGCACCGACGTGCTCGGCGAGTACGGAGGTGTCGGCTTCCTTGGCCTGGAGGAAGAGCGGGTCACGGCCGTCGCGGCCGAGGAGCAGGAAGATCCAGCAGCGGGTACCGACGCTGCCGACGCCGACCACTTTGCGCGCGACGTCCGCCAGTCTGTAGTCCTCCAGGAGCGCCCGCCGGTCGGTGCTCAGCGTACGGCCGTAGTGTTCGAGCAGGCCGCGGAACTGGCGCACGAGCGCCTTGCGCTCGCGGTCCGGCAGCAGGTCCGAGATCGGCACCAGCAGCGGTGGGTCCGCCGCGATCCTGGGCCGGCCGTCCACCAGCTCCGTGAGCTTGTCGAAGACCTGCAGGCTGTCGCGCGAACGGGCCTTCTCCAGGCTGCCGGCCAGCTTCCGCTGTCCGCGCTTGCGGAGCTGCTCCGTGGCGAGGACCTCTAGGCGGTCCGCGTCGAGGCTCGCGTACCAGACGTCGAGGTTGCCCGTGTCGGCGAAACCGGCCATCGCCTCGCGGTACGCGCGGACGGCGGTTCTCACGATCCGTGCGCGCTCGGCGTCGTCGAGGCCGTTCGCCCGGGCGGCGATGACGAGACTCGTGGACAGTCGTTTGACGTCCCATTCCCAGGGGCCGGGCAGTGTCTCGTCGAAGTCGTTGATGTCGAACATCAGCCGCCGCTCCGGAGAGGCCAGCAGCCGGAAGTTCAGCAGGTGCGCGTCCCCGCAGAGCTGGGCGGTGATCCCCGAGGCGGGACTGCCGGCGAGGTCGGACGCCATGATCGCGGCGGCTCCCCGGTAGAACCGGAAGGGAGACTCCGACATCCTGCTGTAGCGGATCGGGACCAGCTCGGGTACCCGGGCCGCGGACTGCGCCTCCAGGATCGCCAGGGGGTCCGGCCTGTCCGCGGACGGCTCGTACACGGCGTGCCCCGACCGCGGCGAGCGGCGTCGGGCCTCCTTGCCGAGGGCCGCGCGTTCCTGGGGCGTGCTGTCGGGTGCCGCGCGCATCGCGGTGGTCGCGCTCTGGGACATCGATGCACTCCTGCCTGGCCCTGCGGTCCTCGCGAGGGGGGAACGGCGCCCTGTTCCGGGCGCCGCGTCCAGTGGTGCCGGGGGTCGTCCGCGTCAGCCTCGGGCGTCGATCTCGGCATCGGCGACGGCGATGGCGACGCCGAGCGCCGTGGTGATGTTGCCGGCTGCCGTCATGACGCGGGCGGTGCCCACGATGGGGGCGATGGCGACCAGCACGTCCTGCAACTGCTCGGCGGTCAGACCGGCCTTGAGGGCGGGGTCGATGTGGGCGACGTAGGAGATCGGCGGCGCGTCCGAGGCGGCGAGGGCCGCGATACGGGTGAGCAGCAGCATGTCCGGGGCCAGCCCGCACCGCTCGAGCGAGTCGACCGTCATGGCGGCGAGCGTGTCCAGGACGGGTGTGTCGGATGCAGTGGACATGGCGCGTGTCCTCCTGGGGTGTCGTCCCGCCCGAGCACGGGTGTGGAACGAGGGGAGAGCATGCCCGTGAGGGCACCGGTATCCCTTCGCTTCAACCCTAGAACCTCACCGGGTGGCGTGCATGGGGGGCCTCCTTGGTCCGGAGTGCGGTGGCCCCGGCCGCGGCGCACGCTTGGAGCGGGGGCGGGACACGCTGAACGTGCCGGATCCCATTCGGTGAGGGAGCCTTGATGAACGCCTACCCGCCCATCGCCGATCACGGGATGGTCGGCGACCTCCAGACCGCCGCGCTGGTGTCGTCCGCGGGGACGATCGACTGGTGGTGTACACCCCGGTTCGACTCCCCCAGCGTGTTCGCGTCGCTCCTCGACAGCGAGCGCGGCGGCTACTGCCGGCTTTCCGCGCATCTCCCGGCGGATCGTGCGGCCGTGGTCCGTCAGCTCTACCTGTCGGACACGGCGGTCCTGGTCACCCGTTTCATGGCACCCGGTGGCGTCGGCGAGGTCGCCGATTTCATGGCCCCGCTGAACACCACGACGCCGACGGACCGGCATCGTCTGGTGCGGGCGGTACGGGTGGTGCGGGGAACCCTGGACTTCAGCCTCGACTGCCGCCCGCGGTTCGACTACGGGCGCGCGCCGCACACCCTTCAGCGGCTGGACGAGGCCTCGGCGGTCTTCCACGGTCCGGGCACGAAGCTGTACCTGCAGACCATCGGCCCCTTCGTGCTCCGGCCCGACGGCGAAGACGTCACCGCCCGCTGCACCCTTGCCGCGGGGGAGACCGCGGCGGTGGTGCTGACCAGCACGAACGACGACGGTCCTGCTCCGCGCCCGTCGTCGCCGGCCGAGATCTCCGACGAACTGGAGTCCTGCCGCACCTTCTGGCACAAGTGGCTGCGCGGGAGCGTCTACCGAGGCCGCTGGCGGGACGTCGTCAACCGTTCGGCGATCACCCTCAAGTTGCTCACCTACGCCCCCTCGGGCGCGCCGATCGCCGCCTTGACCATGGGGTTGCCCGAACAGGTCGGCGGTGAGCGCAACTGGGACTACAGGTTCACGTGGGTACGGGACGCCTCCCTCTCGGTCAGGGCCATGATCGACCTCGGCTTCACCGCCGAGGCCGCTGCCTTCCGCCACTGGCTGCGCGACCGTGTCGCCGCCGGCGGCACCCCCTCGGGCGATCCCCTGCAGATCATGTACCGCGTCGACGGCGATCCCCACCTGACCGAGGAGATCCTGGACCACCTCGAGGGGTACGAAGGGTCCGCGCCGGTACGGGCGGGGAACGCGGCCGCCGACCAGGTCCAGCTCGACATCTACGGTGAGGCCGCCGACGCCCTGACGCAGACGCGGGACGTCGGCTACCTCAGGGGATGGCAGGCCTTCGCCGACGTTCTGGACTGGCTCGCCGACCACTGGGACCGGCCCGACGAAGGCATCTGGGAGACCCGCGGGGGCCAGCAGAACTTCACCTTCAGCCGCCTCATGACGTGGGTCGCCTTCGACCGGGGCATACGTCACGCCACCGCCTTCTCCCGCCCCGCCGACATCGGCCGCTGGACGGAGGTCCGCGACACCGTCTTCAAACAGATCGTCGAGCGCGGCTGGAACACGAAGAGGCAGGCGTTCGTCCAGCACTACGCGACCGACGTCCTGGACGCTTCGCTCCTGCTCATGCCCAGAGTCGGATTCCTCTCCCCGACCGACCCGGCCTGGCTGAGCACGCTCGACGCCATGGACCAGGAACTGGTCAGCGACAGCCTGGTCTACCGCTACAACCCCGAAGCCTCCCCCGACGGACTGCGCGGCTCCGAGGGCACCTTCAACCTGTGCAGCTTCCTCTACATCGAGGCACTGACCCACGCCGGCAGGCTGCACGAGGCGAGATACGCCTTCGACAAGATGCTGACCTACGCCAACCACGTCGGCCTGTTCGCCGAGGAGATCGGCCCGTCGGGTGAGCAACTGGGCAACTTCCCGCAGGCGTTCACCCACCTCGCCCTGATCTCCGCGGCCATCGCCCTCGACGAGCAGCTCGACAAGGCCGAACGGAGCAGCTCCGGTGGCTGACGCGGATGTCACGGGACGCACCGCCGGTGCCGCGCGTGGCGTGCTGGCCCCGCTCGCGCTGGCCCAGTTCATCTGCAGCTTCGCCGGTTCGAACATGAACGTGATGATCAACGACATCAGCGAGGACCTGAACACGACCGTGCAGGGAGTGCAGATCGCGATCACGATCTTCCTCCTGGTCATGGCGGCGCTGATGATCCCCGGCGGCAAGCTGACCGACCGCTACGGCCGCAAGCGGTGCTTCCTGGCCGGTCTCGCCGTCTACGGCGTCGGCGCCCTGCTGAGCGCGGTCTCTCCGGGGCTGGGCGTCCTCATCCTCGGCAACTCGATCCTGGAAGGTGTCGGCACTGCGCTGCTCATCCCGCCCGTCTACATCCTCACCACGCTCCTCTACACGGAAGTCACCTCACGCGCCCGTGCGTTCGGGACCATCATGGCGCTGGGCGGCATCGGCGCCGCCGCGGGGCCGCTGATCGGCGGACTCATCACCTCGGCCATCAGCTGGCGGGCGGCCTTCGTCTTCCAGGCCCTGGTGATCGCCTTGATCATCATCCTGAGCCGCCGGATCGAGGACCCCCTGCCGCCGGATCCCACGCGCCCCTTCGACACCCTCGGAGCGGTCCTCTCCGCCGTCGGCCTCATCCTCATCGTCACGGGCATCCTGGCCGCCGACAACAACATCTGGCTGATGCTCGCTCTGATCGTCCTCGGTGCCCTCGTGCTGCTGTGGTTCTTCCTGTCGGTACGCGCCAAGGAGCGGGCCGGCAAGGAGCCGCTCCTGTCGACGAGCCTGTTCCGCAACCGCACCTCCAACCTCGGTCTGGTCACGCAGAACGTCCAGTGGCTCATCCTCATGGGGACGTCGTTCTCCGTCGCGACCTATCTCCAGGTCGTCCGCGGATACGACGCGATCCAGACCGGCGTGATCTTCACGGCGGCCACCCTCGGCCTGCTCGTGTCGTCCCTGGCCGCCGCCCGCCTGGCCACGCGTCACGCGCAGCGCACCCTCATCATGACGGGCTTCATCGTGACGATCGCCGGAATCGGCGTCCTGCTGAGCATGGTGAGCGGCACTCCGAGTGCCTGGGCCTTCGCCCCCGGACTCCTGCTGATCGGCCTGGGAATCGGCCTGATGCTGACGCCCTCGGTCAACGTCGTGCAGTCGAGCTTCCCCGACGAGCGACAAGGTGAGATCTCCGGGCTCTCGCGCAGCGTCTCCAACCTCGGCTCATCGCTCGGCACCGCGGTCGCCGGCACCATTCTCGTCGCAGGCCTCACCACCCGCGCCTATGGGGCCTCGATGATCACACTGGCGGTCCTCGGTCTCGCCGGCCTCGCCGCCGCGGTGTTCCTCCCCCGGGGCTCGGGGCCGGGTACCGGTCCTCCTCCGTAGCACGAACCCGCGTGAGCCGCTCGGCCGGTGTGCCGATCCGCGCCGCATGGCGACGGGTGGCGAGGGAGGCGAAAATGAGGAGGACGGGACAAGGGGGCGAGCCGGACACAGCGGTATTCCCGCAGGTGCAGACAGGAACACAGGTGATCGCTCATGTGCAGATGGCTCGCTTACTCGGGAACGCCCCTGCTCCTCGACACCATCCTCTACAAGCCGGCCCATTCGCTGATCGACCAGAGCCTGCACTCCAAACTGGGTGTCGAGACGACGAACGGCGACGGGTTCGGCGTCGGGTGGTACCCGGAGGGCAGCGACGGCACCCCGGCGCTCATGAAGGACGTCGGCCCCGCCTGGAACAACCGCAACCTGCGGGAGCTCGCGGACCACGTCACCTCCCCCTTGTTCTTCGCCCACATCCGGGCGTCGACGGGTACCGCGGTGCAGCAGACGAACTGTCACCCGTTCCGGCACGGCCGCTGGATGTGGATGCACAACGGCGCCATCGCCGGCTTCCACCCCATGCGGCGCGACCTGACCATGCTCGTGGACCCCGCGCTGTACCTCGACATCGAGGGGACGACGGACTCGGAGGTCATGTTCTACCTGGCGCTCACCTTCGGCCTGGAGGAGGACCCGCCGGGCGCCGTCGCCAGGATGGTGGGAGTGGTGGAACGCGTCGGCCACGAGCACGGCGTGGAGTACCCGATGCAGATGACGGTCGCCGTCACCGACGGGACGACCATGTGGGCCTTCCGCTACTCCAGCCAGGGCGCCTCGCGCTCGCTCTTCTACAGCAGCCGCGTGGACTCGCTGCGCAAGCTGCACCCCGACATGCTCTTCCTCCAGGAAGTCTCCGACGAGACCCGCCTGGTGGTGTCCGAACCCCTCGGCGATCTGCCGGGTGCCTGGAACGCGGTACCCGAGAGCAGCTACGGCGTCGTACGTGCCGGAGCCGACGCGTTGTGTTCCTTCACCCCGGAAGCGGCGTGACGCTTCTTCACATCCCACGCGTGACCGTCAACCTGCAGGAGACCGGCCATGAAGGACTCGATGCTGAACCTGGCGGTGGACTACCCGCTGCTGAACATGTTCTGGACCATGATGATGATCTTCATCTGGGTGCTCTGGTTCATGCTGCTCTTCCGCGTCATCGGCGACATCTTCCGCGACGACGGGCTGAGCGGCTGGGGAAAGGCGGGATGGACCATCTTCGTCATCCTGCTGCCCTTCCTCGGCGTGTTCGTCTACCTGATCGCCCGCGGGCGCGGGATGGGCGAACGCGAGTTGAAGCGGGCCCAGCGGAGCGAGGAGGAGTTCCGCTCCTACGTGCGCCAGAGCGCCGGGGCCGGCAGCCAGGCGGAGGAACTGGCCCGGCTCGCCGAGCTCAAGAACCGCGGTGACATCACGGCGGCCGAGTTCGAGCAGGCCAAGGCCAAGGTCCTCGCGGCCTGATCAGGACCGGCCCGGGGGAAGACAGGGAGCGCGGCCATGGTGCTCGATCTGCTCCTCATCGGCCTGGTCATCACGCTCTACCCCCTGCCGATCATGGCCTTCGTGCTGGTCGTGTCGACGCCCCGCGGGGTGTTCAAGGGGCTGGCCTTCATCCTGGCCTGGCTCGGATGCCTCGTGGTCGTGATCGCCCTCGTCCTGTTCCTCACCGGCGGGGAGCCCCCCGCGCCCCGCTCCCCGCCTTCCATCGCGGCGCTCGCGGCCACGCTCGTCATCGGCATCGGGCTGGTCGTCTACAGCGAGCACAGGCGCCGCCGGAGCCGCCGTGCCGCCGCTGCCGCCTCTGGATCCGCTGGATCCGCTGGATCCGCCGAAGATGAGCCGCCTGCGGATTCCGGGGGTTCGCTGCTATCCCGGATGGACCAGGCGACCGGATGGTCCGCGGCCGCACTCGCCGTTCTGATCCAGCCCTGGGGCATGGTCAGCGCCGCGGCCGCCACCGTCGTACAAGCCGACCTCTCCCACGGCGAGTCCTTCCTGGCCCTCCTCGGCTTCTGCGTCCTGGCCACCTCGACCCTGCTGGCCATGGAGCTGTACATGGTGTTCGCGCCCGAGAAGGCCACGCTCGCCCTCACCAACCTGCACGCGTGGCTGAAACGCCACAAGGACCCGGCGATCGTCGTCACCTGCCTGGTCCTCGGACTGTGGCTGGCCGGCAGAAGTCTTTACCAGCTCACGGGCTGAATCCGAGGGGCCGGCCGGCGGGGCGGGCACCGGCCCTCCTCCACGCCGCGGCCGAGCGGCCCGGCAGCGTCGGCCGGGAAGACGCGAAATCGCATCTGCCGCGAACCGGAGGGGGGCCGGGGCGCGGAACCGGCCGCGCGGACTGGCCGCGGATCATGCATCTACGCTTGTGCCCCGTCAGACCGTCGAGACGAATGAACGATCGTGGAACGGAGCATGGGGTGCCAGCGGGCCAAGAGGGGCAAGAGAACGACGGGGACCTGGTCGGCAAGGTACTCGGGGGGCGCTACCGGGTGACCGCCATGATCGGCCGCGGCGGCATGGGAGTGGTCGCCCGGGCCGTCGACGAACTGCTCGCCCGTGAGGTCGCCGTCAAGATCCTGCGGGCCTACACCGACGCCGGCGAGTCCGAACGGGCCGACCTGCGCACCCGCATGGAGCGCGAGGCGCAGGCCGCCGCCCGCATCCGGCACACCGGGGTGGTCACCGTGCACGACGTGACCCAGGAGCAGGGCCTGCCGGTCATCGTCATGGAGCTCGTCGACGGCCCCTCGCTCGACGAGGTGGTGGCGCAGCGCGGCGCGCTCGACCCGTACGAGGCCGCCGCGATCGGCGCCAAGCTGATGGACGCGCTCGACGCCGCGCACCGGGCGGGCGTCCTGCACCGGGACGTGAAGCCGGGCAACGTGCTGCTGGAGCGGGGCGGCCGGGTCGTGCTCACCGACTTCGGCATCGCCACCATGGAGGCCTCCGGCGACGAGGCCATGGCGAAACTGACCCGCAGCGGTGAGCTGGTCGGCTCGCTCGACTACCTGCCGCCGGAGCGCGCGCAGGGCAGGGAGCCGGGCCCGGCCTCCGACATCTGGTCGCTCGGGATGACCCTGTACGCGGCGGTGGAGGGCACCTCCCCGTTCCGCCGCACCTCGGTGTGGTCCACGCTGTCCGCGATCGTCTCCGAACCGCTGCCCGAGCCCCGGCGGGCGGGGCCGCTCGCCCCGGTGCTGATGGCGCTGATGGCCAAGGAGCCGGAGAGCCGGCCCACCGCCGACCAGGCCCGTGCGCTGCTGGAGCGGGTGGCGGCGGGCGGGGCCGGGGCGCGGCCCGCGCAGCCGGGTCCCGCCGCCGGAGTTCAGCCCGCGCAGCCGGGTCCCGCCGCCGGGGCGCCGACCCCGACGGCGCCGCCCGTCGTGGGGCCGCCCGTCGGCTTCGGGCCGCCGCCGGTGTTCGGTGCCGGGGGCGGTGGCGGGGTGGGCGCCGTATCGTTTCCGCAACCCCATGTCCCGGCTCCCTACAACGGATTCCCCCCTCCGGGCCCGCCGCCGACCGCCACCCGGAACCCCGAGGCCGCGGACCGGGCACGCCGCCGCAGGCGTGTCGCGATAGCCGCGGCGGCCGTCGCCGTACTCGCGGCCGGCGGTGTCACCTACGCCGCGACCAAGGGCGGCGGCGACCGCGTGCCGGCGGCGGCGCCGACGCCGGTGCCCGGTAGCGGCTCCCCTGCGGCCGGCGGCACGCCGGGCACGCAGACCCCGGGGCCCTCTCCCTCCGGCTCCGGGCCCCACGCCAAGCCGTCCGCCACCGCCTCGAAGAAGCCGGGCACGGCACCGCCCTCCTCGACGGCGTCCTCGCCCGCCCCGGCCAAGCCGGGCCCCGTACCGACGGGCTGCGCCGGCTGGACCCACAAGGACCCGAAACCGGGCACCTACGGCTACATATCCGGCGACCACCACCTGCTGGCCGCGCCGTACCAGAACTGCCCCGCCGGTGCCCTGGTCAAGGACGGCACGAAGCTCTGGTACCACTGCTACATCGTCAACTCCTTCGGCAACCAGTGGACGTACGTGCGCGTGGACGGCACGAACACCACCGGGTGGCTGTACAACCGCGACCTCACCGGCCAGAAGGGCTCGTCCCCCGCGTGTTAGCCCCCGCCGAGATCCCGCAGCAGGCGCTCGATCGAGGCGAGCCGTGTCTCCAACGCCTCGACGTCACCGCGCGTGGCGCCTTGCTGCGCGGGCTTCAGGACGATGATCAGTTGGCCGTCGGGCTCCAATCGGCCCGTGGCGACGTCGCTGATGGAGTCGCCGTTCTGCAGGCGGATCGCATGCTCGATCTCCGAGTCGCGCAGCGCCAGTTGCCGGATCGCCCGGGACACCACCTCGCCGTCCTCGACGACCGTGGTGGCGGTGCCCTCCAGCAGCCGCGCGGCCCGCGGATCGCGGGCCAGCCACCGGTTCACCGCGGAATTGACCGTGACCAGGGTCACCGCGCCGATCGCCCCGCCGAGCAGGCTGTTGTCCGCACCGATGATCGCGTTCTGCACGACGTTCGACAAGAGGAAGATCACCACGAAATCGAAGGTGTTCAACCCGGCGAGCCCCCGCTTCCCCGCCAGCCGGAACAGGACCAGGATCAGGACGTAGACAGCGACGGTGCGGATGACCTTCTCCGCGATCGGCACCTCGACAACCAGCAGGTCGTGCCACATGCCCACTCCTCGCCCGATCCGACGTACTCGGCGCCAGCCTGGTACCGAAGGCAGGTCCGGCCCCGGCAGCCACGCCGTCGCCGAGCCGACGACGCGGGCCCGCGTTCAGGGTGCCGGCGCGATGGGCAGTACGTGGGTGGTCCAGGTCCGGAACCTCCGCAGACCCATGCGCGTGTAGAAGCCTCCGGCCGCCATGGGGTTCGTCGAGTCCACGTCCAGGACGGCCCACCGGTAGCCCTGGGCCCTCGCCCGGGCGAGTGTGTGGGTGAAGACGGCGCGGTACAGGCCCGTGCCGTGCAGTGCGGGCTGCGTACCGGCATTGGCCAGGTACAGCTCGCGGCCGGTGCGCCTGTCAGCCGTCGGCTCCGTGCACAGCAGGTAGCAGAGGACCTCCCGGCGCCGCTCCGGCAGCAGCAGGAACGAGGACTCGGGCCTGAAGTACGGGCTGCCGGTCACCAAGTGGCGCCACGTCCGCGCCGTCATCGGGACGCTGCCCCAGTTGCCGGCGAAGATCTCGTTGCGCGCCGCCAGCAGCATCGCGTCGTACCCGTCGTCGAACGGCACGATCTCCGTGCCGGTCGGCGTCGCCGGTGAACCGGTGGGCCGGTGGTTCTCCAGATCCAGCCGCATGCCCCAGTACGTGCGCTCGCGCCGGTACCCGGCGGTGTCCAGTGCCCCGGCGAGCCAGGCCTGGCCGTGGTGGGTACGGAAGTGGAGCTCCAACGGGGTGTCGCCGTACAGCTCGCGGTGGCGTCGGGCACCTGCGTTCCGGCACCAGTAGAGGAGCCGTCGGATCATGGGCGACGTGCGGTGCGCGGGGTGTACCGCGATGTCGATGGCCAGCTGGTGGGCGGGATCGGCGTGCTCCCGGGTCCGCGTCGTCGCGTAGGCCACCGGCTCGCCGCGGGACCAGGCGGACGTGGTGCCGCCGTTCAGGTCGATGCCTCCCGCGCTCAGGTCCTCGCGTACGTCTTCCGCGTCCCGGACGGCTCCGGTCTCGTCGGCCGCTCCGCATACGGCGAGCAGCGCCGCCAACAGGGGTGCGTCGGCGAGGGCGAGGGGCCGCCACAGCGGTTCAGCCACGGCCGCGGGCCGCCATCCCGCGGCCGCCGGGTACGACGACCTGTCCGTCGGTGACGAGCATGAACCGTTCCAGTCCCGGCACCAGGACGTTGACGACGGCGAGGTCCGCGGTGACGTGGTGGTCGCGCTGGTAGGCCTCGAAGCCGTGCTCCCGCAGGAGGGAGAGGAGCCGGTCGAGATGGCCTCGGGGCGTGTCCGGCACGGCCGTGGCCTCGTACTGCCTCGGTTCGGCCGAGGCCAGGGCGGCGGTGAAGTCCGACAGGTAGCAGGCGTGCAGCGCCGGGTACGGCCCGGTGTCGTCGCGCTGCTGGGGCAGCAGGTGTGCGTACTGCTCGCGCAGGTCCATGGTGCTGTGGAGCTGTACGAGTTCACTCACGGCGCGCGTGATGGCGTACCGGCGGGACAGCGAGGCCCCCCACCCGCAGATCCTGGCCGGCTGCCCGGCGGGGGCGGCGACGTAGGCCGTGTAGGCCGGGACGCCGAGATCGGTGGTCATGTCGATCAGATGGACCGGACGGCCCGTGCGGGTCGTGGCGAAGCGCAGGAGCGCGGTCACGTCGTCCGGCAGTGTCAGCGGGTCCACGACGGCCAGGCGCTCGGGCCGCTCGCGGAGGAACTGGCCGATCAGCAACAGGGAGAGCGCGTCCCGCTCGATCAGCTCGTTGACCGCGTGTACGGCGGCTTCCACCGGGTCGGTGCCGGCGGCCCAGCCGTTGTTGACCGAGTAGCGGCCGACCGCGCGGTAGTCGTAGGTGTCACCGGCTTCCCGGCGGGCCCGCTCCCCCGCCGCCCGCAGGTACTCGGGCATGGAGAGGAAGAGCGGGACGTACGCGTCCGGACCGCCGGTGAGCGACCGGTACGGCAGGCATCCCAGCGACTGGTCCGGGTCCGGGGCCTGGCCCAGGAGCCGGACGGCGATGTCGCGAGCCAGCGGGCCCTCGGCGAGCTCGTGACCGCGCCTCAGCCGGATCTCTGCCGTGTCCAGTCCGTCCACGCCGCAGAGGTAGTGCTCCAGTGCCTCGAACAGGGCGCCCGTCCGGGCTTCCTCCCGGCTGCCCTTGCCCAGGCCGAGGCCGGTACGGAGTTCCACGCCGTCGCGGCGCAGAACGCACCGCCAGGTGCCGGGGCTGCCGTCGAGGATGGGCTCCAGGTCGGCCTCCACCGACAGGGCGGCGGCAGCGGACCGCGCCCGGTCGAAGGCCTCGGCCAGGGGGAGACCGCGCTCCCCCGACTGAGGGGCTGTGGTGTACGCGGGGGTGGTCACGGCCGGTCCCGTCTGCTGGGTGGCCGCGGGCCGCGGCGGTTCGGTGCCCGCCGCGGCCCGCGGGCCCCGAATCTGCTGTCCGCGGCCCGCGGCAGCAAGCCTCGGCCGGCGCGGCCGCGTGGGCCGGGCCCG
>NZ_JBHWBP010000145.1:0-18167 GCF_042735575.1 Streptomyces sp. NPDC059564
GGGTGGATCAGGCCTCGTACGGGCGTGCGGTGCGGCCCTCCCGCAGCGTGACGCCCCACCAGGCGAGCTGGTCGAGCAGGACGGCGGCGGCCTTGGAGCTGGCGTCGTCGTCGTGCGGACGGCCCTGCTCGTCGAACTTCTCCCACGCGTTGTGGAAGCTGACGGTGTCCCGCACGGTGACCGCGTGCAGCTCGGCGAAGACCTGCCGCAGCTGCTCGACCGCCCGCAGGCCGCCCGCCATGCCGCCGTACGAGACGAAACCGACCGGCTTGGCGCGCCAGCCGCCGTACACGTAGTCGATGGCCAGCTTCAGCGAGGCCGGGTAACCGTGGTTGTACTCGGGGGTGACGACCACGTACGCGTCGAGCCCCCCGATCCGCGCGGCCAGGGCCGGGGCCTCGCCGGGCGTGCCCAGCGGGTCGAGGTTCAGCTTCAGCTCCTCGACGAGCGCGGGCTCGGACAGGTCGATGACGTGGATCTCCATGTCGTCCCGGCGGCCTGCCTCGGAGACGAACCAGTTCGCGACCGTATCGGCGAAGCGGCCCGTACGGACGCTGCCGACCAGGACGCCGACCTTCAGCGGGGTGCCGGACATGTGGATACCTCGTTTCAGAAGAACCAAAGGGAACTGACGCTCACCGAGGACGAACGTAGAACCTCAAGCCGAGTTGAGGTCAACTCCCGTCCTGGAGAAGGGATCGAGAGAAGGGATCGAGAGAAGGGATCAAGCACTGCCGTCGCGCCGCAGGGACCGCTCGCTGACGACCCACCGGCCGTCCTCCTCGACCAGGTGGTCGCGGCACACCACGCTCGCCGTGATCCTGAGCTCCTCGCCCCGCACGGTCCGCGCGGTCAGCACGTACGCGCGCGTGAGCAGGGTGCCGTCGGGCTGCGGGCGGACGTCGAGCATGCCGAGCCAGTGGCGCAGGTCCGCCTTCTCCCGGATCAGCTTCTCGGCGTGCGCCCGGGCCGAGGCGGCGCGTCCCGCCCGGCCGGTGACCTCGGCGGGGAAGACCGCCTCCTCGGTGAACGTCGCGGCCCATTCCTCGGCCTGCCCGTGGTCCATCAGCGCCATCTGGTCGGCGTAGAACTGCTGGATCCGCGTGTACAGCTCGGCGGAGACGTAGTCCTCGGCGGCGGTCGGCTGGATCGTGGGTTCGGTGCTCATCCGGGCCTTTCCTCACAGGGGGCGACACGCCGTCGCGGGGCCGCGCCCGCGCGGCGGCTCGGCGGTGTGGACGCGTACCACGGTGCCGTGTATCGCTGGAGAACCACTTGATGCCGGTCGGCGGCGGTTGACCTCGGGCCGGCTTCAGGTTTTACGGTCGGGGACATCAGTGACCGTCCGACAGGGGAGCGCCGCCATGACGACCCAGCACACCGCCGACGCCGAGCTCGCCGGGCAGCCGGCCGCGTACTGGACCGGAGTGGCCTACGAGGCCCTCATCGCCTTCACCCGGGCCCGGCAGGCCGAACTCGGCTTCACCCAGCCCGGGTTCTGGCTGCTGCGCAACCTGTCGCGAAACGACATCTCGCCCGACGGCCAGGGCATGACCGTCCCCGAACTCGAGCGGGCCATGAGCTCCTACCTCCGGTCCGAGGACGACCTGGAGTCCGAGGCGGCGGTCCTGTCGGAGCGTGGCTGGCTGATCCGCGACGGCCGGGGACGGCTGTGGATCACCGAGGCGGGGGAGGAGGCCCGGGTGAGCCTCAAGCAGCACGCGCCGGGCATCCGCGAGCGGATCCACCAGGGCATCGACGACGCCGATTACGTGACCGCCGTGAAGGTGCTCCAGCAGATGATCCGCAACACCGGCGGCGAGGTGTCCTAGCCGGACGGGCCCCTCAGCGGGGCAGCCGGCGGAGCCAGGTGTCGACGACGTCGGCGACCGCGGCGCTGTCGGCGCCGAGGAGGGAGAAGTGGTCGCCGGGGGTCTCGGTCACGTGGTCGGCGTACTCCCAGCCGCCGGTGCCGCGGGCCGCCGAGCGGGCGGCGCGGACCAGGAGGGTGGGGGCCGCCGCCGGTTCGGGCGTCCAGTCGGCGAAGACCCGCAGGTGGCCGCCCATCGCGAGGAGCCGTCCGTCGTCGGGGACGCCGAGGGGGGCGTCCGGGTCGAGGAGCCGCTCCGTCAGCACGGTCAGGCCGTGGCGGCCCTCGGCGCGCGCGTACGTGTCGAGCAGCACCACCGCCGCCGCCTCGCGGCCGAGTTCGGGCAGCTCCCGGGCGACGGCGTGCGCGATCCAGCCGCCGGAGGAGTGCCCCAGCAGGACGGGCGCCCGGTCCCGCGAGGCCCGGGCCACCGCCTCCGCCTGCGCCCGTACGAGGGCCTGGCGGGTGCGCGGGAGCACGGGGTCGCCGGCGAAGCCGGGGTGCGGCAGGACGGTCAGGCCCCGTCGGCCGTCCAGGGCGGTGGCCAGCGCCCGGTACTCGTGCGGGCCGGAGCCCGCGCCGAGCGAGGGGAACACGAACAGGCCCGCGGCGCCCTCGCGGTGGGGGGCCAGCTCCGCCGGAGCGGGCCAGTGCTCCACGCCGGCGCGGTGGTCGTAGCGGGGCAGCAGCTCGGCCGCCGCCATCAGCAGCGCGGCCCCCTCGGCGGTCCGCCCCTGCGCGTGCGCTCCGCGCAACAACCAGGCGAGCGTCCCCCCGCCGTCCGCCGCCGTCCCCGCACGGCCACCCGCCGCCGCCCTCCGCGACCGGCCGCTCACGGCCACCCCCGCCGCATCCCGCCGGGGCGTCTTGGCCTGGGCCGGTACGGGGGTCGATGCGGCCCCGGGCACGCCGGGTACGTCGGCCCGCGTCGGCACGGGGCCCGGCGCGGTCTCGTGCAGCCCGGATGTCTGGCGGGGCGCGTTGGGGGCCTGCGCGGGGGCGCGGCGGGGTGTCCGGCCGGAGTGGGCGGCTTCGGTGTGGATCGCCGTACCGGGCTGCCGGGAGGACCGGGGTACCCGCAGGGGCGCCGCCCCGGACAGGGCCTCGTGCGGACCGGCGGCGCCGGCCGGCCACGCGGCGGGTTCGGCCACCAGGGCACGCCCGGGGGCGCCCTGCGCCCGTGCCCCGGCGGGGCGGCTGCCGGAGTCGGTGCGGAGCGGGCGTGTGGGGGTGTCCAGCGCCAGGGGCTCCGGGGGCCGCCCGGGGGCGTCCTGTTGGGTCCGGGCCCGGGCTCCGGCTCCCGCTCCGGCTCCGGCCGGGGGCCACCCGCCGGGCTCCGCTGCCGGGGCCCGCCCGGGGGCGGCCTGTTCCCGCGCGCGGCCGCCGGGCTCCGCGCCCGTCACCCACAGGCGTTTGCGGCGCAGGGCCTGGGTGGGGCGGTCCGTGGGGGCGGCGGTGGGGGTGGTGAAGAAGGACTGCCAGTCGACGTCGATGCCGCGGCGGTGGAGGTCGGAGACCGCCCGGGTCAGGCTCTGGGACTCGTCGTGCCCGCGGCGCAGGGTGGGGACCAGGGCCATGCCGTCGGCGCTGTCGCGGGCCAGGGCCGTGAGGAGGGCGTCGGGGCCCAGCTCCAGGACGGCGGTGACGCCGTGGCCGGCCAGGGTGCGGACGGCGTCGTGGAAGCGGACGGCCTCGCGGAGCTGGTCGGCCCAGTACCCCGGCCGGGCGACCTCCGCCGAGACGGCGCCTCCGGTGAGCCCCGAGACGAAGCCGATCGCGGGCCGGTGGAAGGCGAGGCCCTCGACGGTCCGCCGGAACTCCTCCAGCACCGGGTCCATGAGGGGGGAGTGGTAGGCGTGGCTGACGCGCAGCGCCTTGGACTTGACGTCCTGTTCGGCGAGCCGGCCCACGACCGTCCGCACCGCCTCGCGCTCCCCGGAGACGACCACCGCCCGCGGCCCGTTGACGGCGCCGATCGCCGCCCCCGGCACCAGGAGGGGCGCCACCTCGTCCTCGCCCGCCTGGACGGACACCATGATCCCGCCCTCGGGCAGCGCCTCGATCAGCCGGCCGCGCGCGCTCACCAGCACGGCCGCGTCCCGCAGCGACAGCACTCCCGCGACGTGCGCGGCGGCGACCTCCCCGACCGAATGCCCGCCGACGAACCCCGGGACCACCCCCCAGGACTCCACGAGCCGGTACAGCGCCACCTCGAACGCGAACAGGGCGGGCTGCGCCGTCCCGGTCCGGTTCAGCGCGTCGGCGTCGTCGCCGAAGACGGCCTCCCGGACCCCGTGGCCCAGTTCCGCGCACGCCGCGTCGAACGCGGCGGCGAACACCGGGAAGTCCTCGTACAGTCCGCGCCCCATGCCGGTCCGCTGGCTGCCCTGACCGGTGAACAGCACCGCCAGGTCTCGCCCCCCACGCGCGTGTTCAGGCATCGTCCCTCTTCCCACCCGCTCGTGGCGGCGCCACCTCGCGACGGGGAGATGGTGCGCACCTCCGGTGGAGGCGCACTCGCGGGCGGCTGAACCCCACGGTCGGAAGGCCGCTCCGCGGATCCGTACGGCGTGTCCCGTGCAGCCCCCTGGCCCCGGCACCCGGCGGGATGCCACGATCGGCCGCGCGCGGGCACCCGGCCCGCCGGGCAGGGTGAGGACGCGTCCATGGATCCGCAACGACCCACACCGAGCGGCACGGGCGCCACCCGCGGCGGGAAGGCCGCCGGTTTCCTGCTCGGGCTGGCGACCGTCCTGGTCGGCCTGATGGCGGGCCTGTTCTTCGCGTTCGACGTCTCCGTGATGCCGGGCCTGGCCGCCTCCGACGCCCCGACGTACGTCACGGCCATGCGGCACTTCAACGAGGCCATCGACGGCAACGGCCTCTTCGGCACCGCCTTCGTCCTCGCGCTGCTCGCGGCCGCCGCCGCGGCGATCGTCGAGTACCGCGCCGGGCGGCGCGGGGCCGCGCTGTGGGCGGGTGCGGCGGCCGTCGCCTACCTCGTCGTCCTGGTCCTCACCTTCGCGGTGAACATCCCGCTGAACAACGAGCTCGCGGCCGCCGGCGACGCGGCGGGCGCCTCCGCCGCCTCGGTGACCGACAAGTTCAAGGGCACCTGGGTGCCCGTCAACATCGTCCGTACGGTGCTCTCCACCGCCGCCCTGGCGGCCCTCGCCCGCGCTCTGCTCCTGCACGGCCGCGCCACGCCCGCGGGGGGTGGCCGGGCCTCGGGCTGAGCGGGCGGCGCCGCCCGCTCCGGCGTCCGCGCTCAGGCCGGCTGCGGCGTGGCCGCGGTGCCGAGGAGACGGTCCACGAGGAGTTCCGGGTAGCCGGAGGCCGGCGGGTCGATGCCGAAGATCGCGCGCAGATAGAGCGGCGCGACGAGCTGGTCGAGGATCCGGTCGAGGGGCGGGGGGACCTCGCCGCGGGCGGTGGCGCGGTCGCGGATGCGCTCGATGGCGCCGAGACGGCGCTCGAACTGCTGGGCGCGCTCCCCCTGGGCTGTGGCGCTGCCCGGCATGGAGAGGGCGACGGCGCGGATCAGCAGCCGCCCTTCGGCGGTGCGGATGCTCGCGACGCCCGCTTCGGCCCACGCCGTCAGATCGCCGCGCAGGGTCCCGGTGTCGGCCAGCGGCCAGTCCCGTTCCAAGCGGGTGACGACCACATCGGCCAGGAGCGCCTCCCGGCTGCCCCAGCGCCGGTAGACGCTGGTGTGGTTCACCCCGGCGCGCTGCGCGACCGCGGGGATGGTCAGGTCCGCGCCCTCGGGGTCGGACAGCAGGTCGATGACGGCCTGGTGGACCGCCGAGCGGACCTGCTCGGGGCTCTTGCGGAGGCGCGGGGCCGGTTGTTTCGAAGTCACCCCCACATCGTAAGCACAACTATTTGCTTAACCCCGCCCGCGGGGTCTACAGTCCTGCCGTACGCACAGATCTGTGCTTAAGGAGTGTGTGATGAGGCCGCTGCTGTTCCCCGGCAACCCCCAGTTCTGGTACGAGACCCTGCGCTCGATGAGCCACATCGCCTACGGCGGCGCCGACTTCGGCGAGGTCGTCTCCACTGCCGAGCGCATCGAGGAAGGCGACTACGACAGCTGGTACGAGGAGTGGACGGCGACCGCCGACCGGGTGGCCGCCGAAGCCCGGCGGGCCCTGGACGCGGGCCACACCATCAGCGCCCGGGACGGATTCCTGCGCGCCTCGAACTACTACCGGTCGGCGGAGTTCTTCCAGCACGGCCACCCGTGCGACCCCCGCCACGACCACGCCTACGACCGCGGCGTCGCCTGCTTCCGGGCCGCGGCCGCGCTCCACACCCCCCGCATCGAACCGGTCCGCATCCCCTACGAGGACACCACCCTCCCCGGCTACCTCTACCGGGCCGACGACTCCGCCGCGCCCCGCCCGACCCTGATCATGCACAGCGGTTTCGACGGCACCGCCGAGGAACTCCACTTCAGCGGCGCGCTGGCCGCCGTGGAACGCGGGTACACCGTCCTGACCTTCGACGGCCCGGGACAGCCCGGACCCCGCCACCACCAGGGCCTGGTCTTCCGCCCGGACTGGGAGAACGTCATCACCCCGGTCGTCGATTTCGCCGAAACGCTGCCCGAGGTCGACAACAGCCGCATCGCGCTCCTCGGGAGCAGCATGGGCGGCGTACTGGCCCCCAGGGCGGCGGCCTTCGAGCACCGCCTCGCCGCCCTGATCGCCGTCGACGGCGTCTACGACCTCGGCCAGGTATCCGTCCGCAACATCCCGGGCGACCGCGACCGGGCCGAACGCCTCCTGCGCGCGGACTCCGCCCCCGAACTGGACGCGAGCTTCGAGCAGATGATGGCCCGGGACGCCACCGCCCGGTGGGCGATCAACCACGGCATGTACGTGATGGGCGTCGACACCCCCCGGGCCTTCGGCGCCTCCTACCTCGACTACACCCTCGGCGGCGGCATCGCCGAGCTGATCCAGTGCCCCACCCTCGTGTGCGACGCCGCCGAGGACGAGTTCTTCAAGGGCCAGCCCGAGCAGCTCTACGCGCACCTGACCTGCCCCAAGACCCTGATGCTGTTCACCGCCGAGGAAGGCGCCGGCGCCCACTGCCACCCCGGAGCCATGCGCCTGGCCCTCGCGCGCGTCTACGACTGGCTCGACACCACCCTCGCCCCGACCGCGTAACACCAACCCCAACCACCCCCCGAGGGAGCGTCACCATGACCCGCACCGGAATCGAAGCCGCCCTGAACGACCTCCTCTTCAACCAGGACATCACCCTGGAGGAGGCCGCCGAGCGCCATTTCACCCCCGGGTACCGCCAGCGCACGGACGGCCAGTGGGCCGACCGCGCCGAGTTCCTCGACCACATCCGCCACCTGCGCGGCATCGTCGCCGGCGGCAAGGTCGAGGTCCACGACGAGCTCTACGACGGCGACAAGTACGCCGACCGGCACACCTGCCACATCACCAAGAACGACGGCACCACCGTCACCATGGAGGTCTACGTCTTCGCCGATCTCGCCCCCGACGGCCGCTTCCACCGCATCGAGGAAACCACCCTGATGCTGAGCGGCTCCGACGCCGACCGCACCATCGGCAGCGCCCGCTGACTAGCGGGTCTGCCCGTACAGGACGAGCGCCCACGCCAGCAGGCCGGTCGCCACCGTGGACAGCAGCGTGCGCCAGACGTTCGCGCGGACCCACGGCCCCTCGAACGCGCGCCGCACGGCCGCCGGGTCGGCGATGCGGTCCACCGGACCGGCCGCCTCCAGGGCGTTGTTGAGCGGGATGTTCACCCGGCCGGTGACCGCCATCGCGAGGACGCAGGCGACGAACGCCCCGATCAGCGGCGGCAGCACGTCATGGCCGTCCGCCGGAAGGTGCAGGGCCAGGGCGAGTCCGGTGAGGACCAGCGACCCCAGGTACCCGGCGAGGAACCAGCCGTTGAGGATGGCGACGTTGATCCGCTGCATCACCTCGACGACCGTCCGGTCGCCCGCGCCGCGCAGGCCGGGCATGACCGCCACCGCGAACCCGTAGAACAGGCCGCTCACCAGGCCCGTCGTGACCGTCGCCGCGATCAGTGACGCGAACCGTGCCGTCTCCACGTAGCTCTCTCCCTCGCGTGTCAAGAACCCTCCGGTGCGGGGCGATCCTACGGTCCGCCCGGGCGGCGCGGGATACCCTCCCGCTGGGCCCGCACGCCCCCCGAACAGACGTCGGAGAGGAAACAGGCTGTGACCGACCCCAAGGACAGGCTGGACACACTGCGGGCGGACATCGAGCGCCGCAACCCCGCGCAGCCCGAGTTCCACCAGGCCGTACGGGAGGTCCTCGACACCCTGGCCCCCGTCTTCGCGGCGCGTCCCGAGTACGCCGAGGCCGGGCTCGTCGAGCGGCTCCTGGAGCCGGAGCGTCAGATCATCTTCCGCGTGCCGTGGACGGACGACCACGGCCGGGTGCACGTCAACCGCGGTTACCGCGTCGAGTTCAACAGCGCGCTGGGACCGTACAAGGGGGGCTTGCGCTTCCACCCGTCGGTGGACATCGGCGTGGTGAAGTTCCTCGGCTTCGAGCAGATCTTCAAGAACGCCCTGACCGGCCTCGGCATCGGCGGCGGCAAGGGCGGCAGCGACTTCGACCCGCACGGCCGGTCCGACGCCGAGGTCATGCGTTTCTGCCAGTCGTTCATGACGGAGCTGTCCCGGCACATCGGCGAGCACACCGACGTCCCGGCCGGTGACATCGGCGTCGGCGGCCGCGAGATCGGCTACCTGTTCGGCCAGTACCGCCGCATCACCAACCGCTGGGAGGCCGGCGTCCTGACCGGCAAGGGCCGGGGCTGGGGCGGTTCCGCGATCCGCCCCGAGGCCACCGGCTACGGCAGCGTGCTGTTCGCCGCCGAGATGCTGACGGTCCGCGGGGAGTCCCTGGACGGCCTCACCGCGGTCGTCTCGGGCTCCGGCAACGTCGCCCTGTACACGATCGAGAAGCTCCAGCAGCTCGGCGCCAACCCGCTGACGGCCTCCGACTCCTCCGGCTACGTCGTCGACGAGAAGGGCATCGACCTGGCGCTGCTGAAGCAGATCAAGGAGGTCGAGCGCGGCCGCATCAGCGAGTACGCCGCCCGGCGCGGGCCCTCGGCCCGCTTCGTGCGGGGCGGGCGGGTCTGGGAGGTCCCGGCGGACGTGGCCTTCCCGTCGGCGACGCAGAACGAGCTCGGCGCCGAGGACGCGCGCACGCTGATCGCGAACGGCGTCAAGGCCGTCTCCGAGGGGGCGAACATGCCCACCACCCCCGAGGCCGTGCACCTCTTCCAGGCGGCGGGCGTCGCCTTCGGCCCGGGCAAGGCCGCCAACGCGGGCGGGGTCGCGGTCAGCGCGCTGGAGATGGCCCAGAACGCGGGCCGGGTGGCGTGGAGCCGCGACCGGGTGGAGGACGAGCTCGCCGGCATCATGCGGTCGATCCACGCGGTCGCCCACGAGACGGCGCAGCGCTACGGCGCCCCGGGCGACTACGTGACGGGCGCCAACATCGCCGGCTTCGAACGCGTGGCCGACGCGATGCTGGCCCAGGGCGTCATCTAGCCCCTGCCCCACGCCCCCGTCCCCCGGTCGGCCCGGGGGGCGGGGGCGTTGGCGTTGGCGGGCCGTCAGACGATCAACGTACGAAGGAGCGCCGACGGCGGCGGACGCCGGCTTCCATGGTGTGCGGGGCGGTGACGGCGCAGTCCTTGGGCACGGTCCGGATGGCCAGGGTCACGCCGCTGGTGATCTGGCAGCGTCGGCCGACAGCGACGCCGGGCCCGATGCCGATGTTGCTGCCGGTCTGCGTGTCGACCCCGATGACGGCCCCGAACTGGGGCGTGCCCGACCGATACAGGCCGTTTCCGGTCCGCATGATCACTTCCCGATCGGGCTTGCGCATGTCCGTGGTCATGTTGATCGCGGCGACGGTAACGCCGGCGGACAGGTGGACTCGGGCTCCGAGGATCGTCCGGTTGACGCCGATCCGGTGTCCGAGGACGGTGCCTTCCCCGACGAACGCGGCGGTGACTTCGCAGTTGAAGCCGACCCGGGCGCCGGCGCACAGGACGCTGCCCTTCCGCACGGTCGTGAACTCGTGGACCTTGACGTCAGGTCTGATGATCACATCGTCCCCGATGATCGCCGTGGGGTGGATGAACGCGGAAGGATGGATGCGCGTCCTCCCCCAGCATGACAAGCGCTTCGCGCTGGAGTCCCGTCCACTGGGCCAGGAACTCGGCCAGCTCGAACTTCTCCAAGCCGCCGTAGACGGTCGTGGCGATGGCACCGTCGGTGGGGGCGGTGACGTAGTCGCCGAGGTCGATCCGTTCCATGCCGATGGCCTTTCGTACGGTCCGGGGCCCGGGTTCGGCGGGGGTACGCTCGCCGTTCACCTGGCCCCGGAAGGAAGTGGTGGTGGTCGTGACCCGGCCGCGTGTGGGTGTCGCCGTGCTGACCATGGGCGACCGGATGCCCGAGCTGCTGGCACTGCTGGCCTCGGTGGCCAAGCAGGACGAACCGGCGGCCCGGGTCGTGGTGGTCGGGAACGGGACGGCCTTGCCGGGCCTGCCCGAGGGTGTGACCGGGGTGGAGCTTGAGGAGAACCTGGGGGTGCCCGGCGGCCGGAACGTCGCCTGGCGCCGCCTTCAGGACTTCGGGGACGTCGACGTCCTGGTGGACCTGGACGACGACGGCCTGCTGACCGAGGCCGACGTCTTCCGGCGGATCGCCGACCTGTACACGGCGGACCACCGGCTCGGCATCGTCTCGTTCCGGATCGCGGATGAGACCGGCGATACGCAGCGGCGGCACGTGCCCCGCCTTCGGGCGGGCGACCCGACGCGGCGGGGCCTGGTGACGACGTTCCTGGGCGGCGGACACGCCCTGTCGATGCCGATGCTGGAGGAGACCGGGGGCTGGCCGGACGCCTTCTTCTTCACGCACGAGGAGACGGACCTGGCCTGGCGGGCGATCGACCACGGATGGGACATCCTCTACGAACCGCAGCTGGTGCTCCAGCACCCGAAGACGTCCCCCGCCCGGCACGCGGTCTACTACCGGATGACGGCCCGCAACCGCGTCTGGCTGGCCAAGCGGCACCTGCCCGCCGTTCTGGTCCCGGTGTACCTCGCCTCGTGGGCGGCGTACACCGTGCTCCAGCGCCCCCCGCTGGTGGGGCTGAAGTCGTGGTGGGCCGGGTTCTTCGAGGGCGTGCGGATCGCGTGTCCGCCGCGGCGTCCCATGCGGTGGCGGACCGTGTGGCGCATGACCCGACTGGGCCGGCCCCCGGTGATCTGACGTCCCCGGAGCCCGGACACCAGACTGGGAGCCGACCGGCCGGCATGTGGGGCGCCGGGGCGAGGCCCCGGCCGACGCCGGGGCGGGAGGCCCGCGCAGGTGGGAGTGGAGCGGCGGCACGTAGCCTGGCCTCCCACCACCGACAGGGAGTTGCCGCGTGCTGACCGCACTTGACGGGACGTACGGCGACCGCGAGGACGCCGTCGGCGTCGCCGGCCGTACCGCTTCGTACGAGGAACTGCTGGGCGCGGCGGGCGCCGTCGCCGCCGACGTCGCCGGGGCCCCGGCCTTCGCCGTCACCGCGACCGCCTCCCTGGAGACCGTCGCCGCCGTCGTCGGCGCGCTGCTGGCCGGGGTGCCCTTCGTACCGCTGCCGCCCGACGCCGGGCCGGCCGAGCGCGAGCACATCCTGCGGGACTCCGGCGCCGTGGAGTTCGAGGTCGACTTCGCCCGGCGCGCCGAAGCCCCCGCCCGCCCGGCCGCCTCCCCGCAGGACCCCGCGCTGATCCTGTACACCTCCGGCACCACCGGCCCGCCCAAGGGCGTGGTCCTCGGCGCCGCCGCGCTCGCCGCCGACCTCGACGCGCTCGCCGGAGCCTGGCAGTGGAGCGCCGCGGACACCCTGGTGCACGGGCTGCCGCTGTTCCACGTACACGGCCTCGTCCTCGGCGTCCTCGGCGCCCTGCGCACCGGCAGCCGCCTCGTGCACACCGGCCGGCCGACCCCGCGGGCCTACGCCGAGGCGGGCGGCAGCCTCTACTTCGGGGTGCCGACCGTCTGGTCCCGCGTCGCCGCCGAGCCGCAGGCGGCCGCCGCGCTGTCCGGGGCCCGCCTGCTGGTCTCCGGCAGCGCCCCGCTGCCCGCCCCCGTCTTCCGGGACCTGGAGCGCCTCACCGGCCACCGCCCCGTCGAGCGCTACGGCATGACCGAGACGCTGATCACCCTCAGCGGCCGGGCCGGCGGCGAGGTCCGGCCCGGCACCGTCGGCACCCCGCTGCCGGGGATCCGTACCCGCATCGCGGCCGAGCCGGGTGCCGAGATCGGCGAACTCCAGCTGACGGGGCCCACGTTGTTCTCCGGGTACCTGGGCCGCCCCGAGGCCACCGCGGCCTCGTACACCGAGGACGGGTGGTTCCGTACGGGTGACATCGCGGCCGTCGACGAGCGCGACGGGGTCCACCGGATCGTGGGCCGCGCCTCCATCGACATGATCAAGTCCGGCGGGTACCGGATCGGCGCGGGCGAGATCGAGAACGCCCTGCTGGACCACCCCAAGGTGAGCGAGGCGGCCGTCGTCGGCGTCCCGGACGCGGACCTCGGCCAGCGGATCGTCGCCTTCGTCGTCGCCGAGGGGGTCACGGGCGCCGAACTGACCGACTTCGTCGCGGCCCACCTGTCGGTGCACAAGCGGCCCCGCGAGGTCCGCTTCGTCGCCGCCGTGCCGCGCAACGCCATGGGCAAGCCCCAGAAGAAGCTGCTGCTGACCGACCACTTCCCCGAGGACCAGTGATGACCGCCACCGACCGCGTCCACCGCAGCGCCTGGATCCGCCGCTTCCACCCGGCGGCGCACCCGCCCGAGGCGCCGGTCCTGGTCGTCCTGCCGCACGCCGGGGGCAACGCCTCCTTCTACTTCCCGCTCTCCCGGGACCTGGCCGCGCACGCCGAGGTGCTCACCGTCCAGTACCCCGGCCGCCAGGAGCGGCTGGCGGAGCCCGCCCCGGACACCGTCGACGGGCTGGTCGACGGGGTGGAGCGGGCGCTGGCGCCGTGGCGGGAGAGGCCCCTGGTGGTGTTCGGCCACAGCATGGGCGCCGTCCTCGCGTACGAGCTGACGCGCCGGCTCGAAGCCTCGGGCGCGGGGCCGCGCGGCCTGATCGTCTCGGGGCGCCGCTCCCCGCTGGTGCCGCGCGAGGCGGAGAACCTCCACCTCCGGGACGACGACGCGCTGCTCGCCCACGTGGCCGCGCTGTCGGGCACCGACCCGGCGCTGCTGGCGGACCCGGACTTCCGGCCGCTGATCCTGCCCTCCCTGCGCGCCGACTACCGGGCCATCGAGACCTACCGGCACGAGCCGGGCAGGCCCCCGCTGCGCACCCCCGTGAGCGTGCTCCTCGGCGAGTCCGACCCCCGCGCGAGCGTGGCCGAGGCCATGGGCTGGCGCGACCTCACCACGGCGCCGTTCACCTACCGCGGCTTCCCGGGCGGCCACTTCTACCTCTCCGACCACCACGACTCGGTCACCCGAGCCCTCAAGGAAGACCTCACGGCCTTCACCGCGGCCCCCTGACCGCCCCGGAGGGGCCTCTGACGTGTTTGCGGTACCCGGGACGGGCGGGGCGCGGGATAATCGGGTTCATGGTCATGGTCCCCTCCACCGATCCCGCTCCGACGGCCGGCGAGGTGCTGTACGCCCGGTACGCGGGGCGGCTGCCCGCCTCGCTGGAGAAGCTGGCCGGACCCGCGCACGGCGTGGTGCGGGTTCCCCTGCATGTCGCCTGGTCCGGCCTGCGGGCCTACGACCTGGACCGGCCGCGCCTGCGGATGGGCCTGTACCGCACGGTGCTGGCCGAGGGGCGCCACGAGGACCTCGTCACCCTGCTGAACCGCGACCTCCTCCTCGCCCAGTGGCCGGTCCTGCGCACCCTGATCAGCCGGCACGTGCGGCAGGCCTGGGAGGACGCCTTCCCCGAGCTCCCGGCCAGGGCGTCCACCGCCGCGTGAACCTCACCGACCTGCACCGCCGGCTCCTCGCCGCGGTGATCGACATCGGAGCCCCCTACCCCCTCGTCCTCACCGGCGGCTACGCCGTCCAGGCGTACGGTCTCGTCGACCGCTTCAGCCAGGACCTCGACGTCGCCACCGAGAACCCCGCCCCCATGTCCGAGATCGTGGCCGGCCTGGAACAGGGTCTGATCACGCGCGGCTGGCGGGTACGAGTGCTCGACGTGGACGCCCTCTCCGCCCGCCTGGTGGCCACCGACCCGGACACCGGGGACGAGTGCGAGGTCGACGTGCTCAAAGAGCACTTCTGGACGCCCCCGGCCCAGACGGAGTACGGGCCCGTCCTCGCCTTCGACTCCGTCATCGGTACGAAGGTCCGGGCCCTGGCCGACCGGGGCGCCGTCCGCGACCTCATCGACGTCCACGCCGCCTCCCGCCACCGCGCCACCAGCGAGCTCGAGCGCCTCGGTGAGCGGCACGGGCGGGACGAATTCCGGCTGGCAGACCTCCGGGACCGCCTCGTCGGCGCCGACTGGGCCGACGACGACGAGTTCGCCGCGTACGGCCTCACCGAGGACGAGACCGCCGAGCTGCGGTCCTGGGCGCGGGGATGGGCCGATGACCTCGGGCGGCGGCTTCATCGCGATGAGGAGGGCTGAGGGGCCCGGTCGTGGGTGGAGCGGCTGGAAGTGGTCCGTGGGGTGGGGGATGCGGGGCAACCGGGGTTCCGTGGGCGGGAATTGCTGTCAACATCGGGGGATGGATCAAACGGCTGGTGAATCCAGGACCGATCAGCGTGCTCTGTCAGCGGCCGGCGTCACCGTCGTGATGTGGGCCTCCGCCTTCGTTTCCATCCGCGCGTCCGCCGAGCACTTCGGGCCCGGGGCGCTCGCGCTGGGGAGGCTGCTGACGGCCTCCGTCGCGCTGGGCGTCGTGCTGCTCGTCAAGCGGGTGCCGCCGCCGCCGCGGCAGGCGTGGCCCGGGATCCTGGCGTCCGGGGTGCTGTGGTTCGGGCTCTACATGGTGGCGCTGAACTGGGGTGAGCAGGGCGTCGACGCGGGGACCGCCGCCATGGTCGTCAACATCGGCCCCATCGTCATCGCCCTGCTCAGCGGGTGGCTGCTCAAGGAGGGGTTCCCGCCGATGCTGCTGGCGGGGATGGCGGTGTCCTTCGCGGGGGCGGCCGTCGTCGGGATGTCCACCTCGAAGGGCGGGGGTTCCTCCCTCACCGGGGTGCTGCTCTGCCTGGTCGCCGCGCTCGCCTACGGGGCCGGGGTGGTCTCGCAGAAGCCCGCCCTGCGGCACGCGAACCCGCTCCAGGTGACCACGTACGGCTGCTTCGTCGGAACCGCCTGCACCTTGCCCTTTGCCGGGCAATTGATCGAACAGATTCCCGACGCTCCGCTCGGGGCCACCCTCAACATGGTGTACCTGGGGCTCTTTCCGACCGCCCTGGCCTTCACCACCTGGACCTACGCCCTGTCCCGCACCACCGCCGGGAAGATGGGCGCGACCACCTACGCCGTGCCCGCCGTCGTGGTGCTCATCGCCTGGATCCTGCTCGACGAGGTGCCCGGATGGATGACGCTCGTGGGCGGTGCGATCTGCCTCGCCGGTGTCGCCGTGTCGCGTAAGCGGGCCCGGCCGGCTCCCCAGGTGGTGGAGGCCGGGAAGTAGGCCCGCGCTCCCCCTCCGCGCCCGCGGCGGGGGAGCGCCCCGGCCCCCGGCCTCACAGCACGTACGTGGCCTCGTTGCGGCCCAGGAGGTAGCCGAGCTGTAATCGGTTCAGGGCGCCCAACTCCTGCTTGATGGCCGCGATATGGGCCTGCAGGGAGCGTTCGCTGATGCCGATGCGGCGGGCGATGGCCTTGTCCGAGTAGCCCTCCACGAGCAGCCTGCTGATGGACTCGCGGATCGCCGGGACCACCTCGTCGGCCGCCTTCGCGGCGTGCAGCGGGACGAAGGGAAAGGGTTTCGCCCGGTCCCAGGCCTTGTCGAAGGTGTCGCGCAGAAATCGTACGATAGTCGGTTCGGTAATCGAGATCGCCGTGGTACGGTCCTCGTTTGCCGAAATGAAGGCCACGTCGTCGACAATGATCAAACGGTCAAAGAATTCTTCCAGAGTGCGAACTTGGGCACCGTATTCCGTTACGGCGCGGACATATTCCTTGGTCGCCTCGTCGAATCTCGTGGTGTGCTGATACAGCGTCCGCATGGCGATCCCCGCCGAGATGTGCCGGCGTACGGATTCCAGCGCGTCCTTCAGCACCGCGCTCGGCCGCGCCCCGTCGGGCTGCGCGGTGAGGATGTCCCGCCGGACCGAGCCCAGCGCCTCGTTGATCGCCGTCGAAATGCTGCCCAGGCCGTGCAGGTACCGGACTCCGGGGCCCACGACGACCTCGTCCGGACCGGCCTCGATGGCCTGCGCCGCAGCGGGCCGCTGGGCCTGCTGCGCCGCCTCCTGCGCCAGCAGGCCCAGGTGCGTTGCGAGTTCCCGCAAGAACGCCTGCGGTTCCCCCGCCGCAGCCGTCAACAGCGCTTCAGGTGCACCGCTTTGTGCGGTTTTGACGTATTTGACTACGTCCACGTGCCACCCCCGTCTGTCCGGTATGCAGCTGTTTATGGCGTTCTAGACCCCGTGGGTTCCCGCAATGCGTAAACCGGAGCCATCGTAGGCCTACCTCGTCGTGACCCGGCAGGGGAGATTTGGTCTCACCGCAGGAACGAACACCGAGAAGGCGCCCCGGAGATCACCACCGCCGGAAACCGCCTCGGTTTGGCGTTCCTGGAATGGCCGAACACGAAACGACTTGAGGGGACTGGGCAAAATGGGGAAGAACCGCATGGTGACTCGTCGGGCCGGCCGCGTTTCTGGAATCCGCGGCCGCATGGTGCTCGCCTCGGCGGGCATCGCCCTCGGAGTGGGGACCGCGGTCACCGGCATCGCCGCCCAGGGAGCCTTCCCGGCCGACTCCGTGAGCCACCTCCGCCTCGGCGACGTCGGCTGGAACAACGCGAACCCGCACGTCGTGGCCGGTGACGCCGGTGACGTCGGCTGGAACAGCACGCAGCCCGGCACCACCCCCACCCCCCAGCCCAGCTCCACCAACGACGTTGGCTGGAACTGATCCACCCCCACCGCCCCGTCCTGCACTGCTTCACCTCCCGCCACCGACCGACCGGCAAAGGAATGGCTGATCCTCGTGGTTGCCTCCCCCTGGTTCCTGACCTCCGAGACCGCAGCCGGCCCTGACCCCGCCGCCCGCGTCTACTGCTTCCCGCACGCCGGCGGGAACCCCCGGACCTTCCTCGACTGGCAGGGCGCCCTGGAACGCGACGCGCGGATCCTCGCCGTCTGCCCGCCCGGCCGCGGCCACCGCTTCCGCGAACCGGCCCCCGCCTCCCTGGCCGAGCTCGCCGACGGCGCCGCCACCGCCATCGCCCTGGCCTCCACCCCGGACCGGCCCTTCCTCCTCTTCGGCCACAGCTTCGGCGCGGCCCTCGCCTTCGAGGTCGCCCGCCGCCTCGACGGCGTACGCGGCTTCGCCGGTCTCGTCGCCTCCGGCTGCTCCGCCCCCTCCCTGCTGCCCACCCCCCGCGTGGTCGAGGCCGCCGGCCTGGAGGGCCGCGCCTTCGCCGAGTCCGTACGGTTCTTCGGCGGACTGCCCCCCGAGGTGCTGGAGGACGAGGCCGTGCAGGAACTCCTCCTGCCGCACCTGAAGGCCGACTTCAAGATGGTCGCCGGCTACCGCTACCGCACGGCCGACCCCCTCACCGTCCCGCTCACCCTGCTCAACGGCACCGACGACCCGCACGTCAGCCCCGCCGCGCTCGGCGCCTGGGCCCGCGAATGCGCCGCCGAGCCGGACCACCACTGGGTGCCGGGCGGCCACTTCTACTTCGAGGACCGGCCGCACAGCGTGAGCGACGTCCTGGGCCCGCTGGCCCGCGCGGCAACCGGCGCCGCCCGCAGCGGAGATGAGTACGTTGAGCTGATCTGACCACCGGCCGACGCACACACGCACCTGCGAGGAACCCCATGAACAGCACCGCCGACGCGGCCCGACTCCGGCGCGCCGTCGCCTTCCGGGACCTGCACACCGGTCCCCGCCCCTTCGTCGTCCCCAACCCCTGGGACGCCGGAACCGCCCGCATCCTGGCCTCCTTCGGCTTCGCCGCCCTCGCCACCACCGGCGCCGGCCTGGCCCACAGCCTCGGCCGCCCCGACGGCGCCAACCAGCTCAGCCGCGACGAGTTG
>NZ_JBHWBP010000146.1:0-18091 GCF_042735575.1 Streptomyces sp. NPDC059564
CGTCGCCGCAGCAGCGTTCTTCGTCCCGGCCGACGCCTATCTGGCCTGGCAGCTGACGACGGGCGTACTGCCGCCGTCTCGATTCTACGCCCTGGAGCCGGGACGACCGCGCGCCGAGCTCGGCCGTCTGCTCCCGGCCCGCACCTTCCCCTATCCGCCCGACCACGCCCGTTCCGCGCCCCGCCCGCCGGGTACCAACTGCGAGTTCTACCGCTCCGGTCGCGATCTCCTGGACCAGGTCGACCTCTACCGGCTCTGCTGGTCCAACGGCACTCTCGTGGCCAAGGACACTCTGGAGGCGAACCGGAACTGACCAGCCCACCCCACAGCGACACGACGGAACACCTCCCACGATCGGGCGGTAGAGCCACACCTGTTGCGGCCGCTACCGTGATCCTTACCGGCGCTGAGCTGCGCCACGACGTCGAAACTCGACTCGCGCAACAGCCTCAGCCCCAGAGAAACCCCTGTGCCCTCCGTGCAGGGAAGCGCGGGCGGCGCAGTACGGGAAGCGGCGATGTCCGCACCACCCCCTCCCGCCGGCACCCCGCGCCTGGATCTGCTCCGCTTCCTGGAGCGGCTGCAGGTGCGGGATCTGAGGCGTAACCAGGACTGGATAGCCTCCGAGAAACGGCAGATCGCGGCCGAGGCCTCACGCCGCCTGGCGCCGCCGCCTCCGGAGTGGCTGATCAGGCACGGGTCGGCGCCGGCCACCCGCGCGCGTGCACGCCGGCACGTGCTGGGACACCCGCACCCGGTGCAAGCCCGCCAGCGCCGACCGGGCCCGCCGCGCGCTGGTCGAAGGGTGCCCTGGCATGTCCGCAGTGCCGCCCGGATACGGCGGATCCCGGCGAGGAGTGAGAGCAGCAGTGCGGACCGCCACCGGTGTGGTGGTGGCCCGCGCTGGGGGTCTGTCAGAGGCGGTCTCCCGGGCGGCAGACCGCGTTCAGGGCAATCCGGTCACCGCTCCCCGTGGGGAACGATGACCGGGACGGCCGGCTCAGCCGCAGGTGTCGAGCATGACGTTCAGCTGCTCACGCTCGGGTGCGGTGACGCTCAGCCCGTAGAGGTGCTTGATGTGGGTCCAGGCCCGCGAGTACGTGCACCAGTAGGCGCGGGACGGGGGGCTCCACTGGTCCGGGGACTGATCGCCCTTCGACCGGTTCGACGCCGCCGACACCGCGAGCAGCTGCGGGTTGTCCAGGTCGTTGGCGAACGCCTTCCGCTTCGGGGTGTCCCACCGGTCGGCGCCGGAGCGCCAGGCGTTGGCGAGGGGCACGATGTGGTCGATGTCGAGCTGGCCCGCGTTGGTGAAGGTCTTGTCGTCGTAGGGGCTGAACCACGCCCCGGACACCGCCCGGCACTCCGCATCCCGGACCACGTCCTGCCCGTCGCGGGCCAGGACCACCTCGCGGGTGTCGCAGTTCGCGCCCTGCTGGGCCCAGTGCGGGAACCTCGCCCGGGAGTACCCGGCCATCGAGTGCGGGGCTTCCACGTTCAGCGCGGCCAGCTCGGTCCGGGCGACCGTGGCGGGCGGCGCTTCCGGCAGATCCCGCCGCACACCGCCAGCAACAGGAGCCGATACCGGGGCCGCGAGGGGATGGTGCGCGGCCGCGTAGGAGGCGGGGGCGGTGGTGAGCAGAGGCAGGGCGGCGAGGAGCAGCGCGGGCAGGCCGCGCGCCATCAAGTTTTTGATCACGTGGAGGGGTGTAGTACGGGCGGGCCCGTCCTGGACACGGCACCAGCCGTCAACTCACCCTGCCGGGCGAACACGTTCACCAGAGGAAACGATCCCGCCCACCCCTGTGTCCACGCCCCCATCGGTGCCCGGCCGCCGGTCGCAACCGGCGGCCGGGGGCGGGCGGCGCGTCGCCTGTGACGGCGAGATCCTCGGCCGGGCCTTCGGCCCGAACTTTACCGAGCGTGTTTAACGTGAGTCCTGGCCGATCTGCCGACGTGGTCGGCGGATCGCCTGAGCGGCGCTCCGTCCGGGGTCGCCCCCAGCGGATGGACGCCTCGGCACCCGGAACATTGCTCTACGGGTGCCGAGGTGACGTTGGGGGCCGAATTGTGACCGGAGGGCGGAGCTGGGCACAGCCCTGCCAGAGTCCAGGTCACGGTTTCGGGCTCAACCTACGCGCCCTGACGCTCCCACCCCATCCACACCCCGTCGCTGTTACGCAAAGTGATCCACCGCTTGCCGTCGCCGCCCGTGACCCTCAGCCATGTCCCATCTCCATTGGGCTGTCCTTCTGGTGGCTGTCTGGGGTCAGGCCCGTCTGCGACCTCGATCTTGCTCTTGGCGATTCCGCCCAGAGACTGCCACCCGGTCCACGTCCCACCGATCGTCCAACGCGTCCATACCGCCTGATCCATACCGACCAGGAACTGTTCCTTCTGACCGGCCGGAAGCGCGTGGTTCGTCACCCCGTACTCACAGATGTACAGGGCACCGCCCCCGGCCTTGCACTGAGCGGCCTCAGCCGGAGCGGCAGATATCGCAAGACCCGCCAGCACCGCAGCCGCGACAACCGCGGCCTTCATCCTCTTCACGCCCACACATCCCCCTCAACAAAGCGCCGGCGGCTCGTGGTCAATCAGCCCCCGCACGCACACGCCCCACCCTCCACTCCCCGCCGGTGCGACGGCATCGTGGAAACCCACGATCTTTACCCGACTCGGCGGATTCCCGGCTGCGACTATGCGATCTGGATGATGTCGGCTGTGTTCCGGTAAGAGGCGGGGCGGGAGGGATGTCATCCCGAACATCCTCCGCATCACGTTGACCGATGGTCAGTGGCCCCAGCTCCATGCGCTGCGACAGCAACGAGACCGGATCCGCCGATCAGCGTTGAACTCCACCCAAGCTGCTTAGAGATCGTCTCAACTGGCCCGATTCAGCCTCCCGGTGACGCTCCGTAGGCTGCGTGACCTGCCACCGCTGACACCCGCCGCCCCGCTGGGGTTGTTCCTCGCGTTACTCCGCGGGCGTGATCCGCCAGGTGTCGTGACGTACTGCCGTTCCCCTGTGTGACACCTGAAGTGCCGAGCCGCACCCACGGAATCCGTGCAGGAGCGGGCGAGGGTGGCGCAAGGGCACGTGGGTCCGGTCGGCAGGGCCGAGCGGTCTGAGGGAGAGGGCGGGGGGAGGAGGGCTCAGATGGAGAGGATCCCGGGGAAGGCGCCGTGGCCGGCGTGCGGGGAGGTGAGGGCGAGCCAGCCGTGGCCCCGGGTTTCGGTGCCCGAGCCGACCAGGTCCGGGTCGACCGAGAGGTGGCCGCAGGCGGTGCGCGCTCCGGCGGTTCCCGCGTTGGGCGGGGCATCGTCGTACTCCGGGTCGAAGTCGGGGTCGTCGACCGCGAGGGTCTCCCAGGGAAGCGGGTCGCCCTCCCATTCGGGGTCGCTCTCGGCGGCGTACTGTCGGATCACACAGCCCTCCTCGGCAACGAACCACACGTCGGAGCCGCCCGCGTCGTCGACGAAGAAGAGCTGCGCCTGGGCGCAGTGCCGGCTGACGCGCTCGACGGTCTCGACCATGTCCGCCCACCCCTCCCCGATGAGGAGGTCGTACGGGCCGAAGACGAGGCGCCAGCCGTCCAGCTCCGGGGTGACGAAGACACGGCCCACGGTCTGGACGGCGCCGTCACCTCCGGGGACGGACACCTGGATGTCCCGGCCCGCCGCCTCGACGCCCGTGGCGCACGTGATGGGTCGCCGGTGGTGCAGGTCCAGGGCGTCGAAGAGCCCTTCGTACGAGGCCCCCGGCACGGCCAGCCACCAGCCGGAGAGCTGGGGCGACGGTGCGCTCGGCGTCTCGCCCACGATCTTCACCCGGATCAGGCGCTCGATCGCCGCACGGTCGCGGGCGTCGAGCCCGTCGGCGCCGCCGCCGGCGACGAGCGCGGCCATCGCGCCCCGCCGGATCCGCGGCGAGGCGGCCGGGTCCCGGCGCAGCGCGCGCAACCTGGTGCGGTACGCCTCGTGCGTCATGAGGGCGTAGTCGTCGGCCTTGTACGGGGCGGGGCGGCGGCCCGCGTAGCACTCCACCAGGGCGCGCAGCCCGGCATCGGAGTCCGTCCGCAGCCGGACCAGCCCCGCGAACCCGTTGCCCGACGCGCCGCGAGCGGAATCGGTGGCCAGCTCCGCGTACCGGTCGGCGCACCGCTCGTCGAACGCCCCGAGCAGCCGGCCCGCCGCCCAGTCCTTCACGTTGCCGCGTCGCCAGGCCGCGAGCACGGCGTCGAAGGCGGGCGGCCCGATCAGGGCCAGGATCCGTATGACGGGCTGGAGCGTGGCAGTCGACCGGGCGTCGGCGACGCCGGCCAGCAGCGCGGGTACCACGTCGTCGGCCCGCTCCGTGAGGAGCGCGAGGACGGCCTCGGCCCGGGCCCGCTCGTCACCGTCGGCGCCGGTCGGATCCCCGAGGTCGCGGAGACCACCGAGGGCACCCGGATCGCCGAGGTCCTGCCGCGCGTCCACGGTGCCCAAGGCGCCGCGGTCGCGCAGCGTACGGAGGTCGTCGAGAAGGGATTCGATCTTCATACCTCGCACGCTATCCGGCCCCACCGACACTGCGACGGCCCACCCCCGCCGGACCGGCGCGCGACGGTCCGCTCCGCCGCCCGCGGACCTCAACTCAAGGCTTCCGGAGCGACGTTCGCCGACCGGTGGTACTTAAGAGGTCGCTTCATACCGTCGGTTCATCCCGGATTGCCGGGTTGAATGCGGTTCACGTGCCCCGCCAACTGGGGGGTGGATTCGGCGGTGAGCCGGCGGGTCATGAGGTTGATCATCACGAGGTGAATCATGGCTTCGGAGTGGTGTGGGCGGCCTTCGTAGTCGCAGGCGAGGCGGCGGTGATTCATCAGCCAGCCCAGCGTTCTCTCAACGGTCCATCGACGGGGCAGGACGGCAAATCCCCTGGTGGTGGGGTCGCGTCGGACGATGTGCATGTCGATGCCGAGGGTGGCGGCATGCTCGAAGAGGTGCTGGCGGTAGCCGCCGTCTACCCAGGTTTTGCGGAGGATGGGATGGTCGGCCGCGATCCGTTCGATCAGGCTCTGGCCGGCGATCGAGTCCTGCACGCCGGCCGCGGTGACCAGGACTCCGAGGAGGAGTCCGACGGTGTCGATGACGACGCCCCGCTTGCGGCCGACGATCTTCTTGCCTGCGTCGATGCCCTGCTCGCAGGCCGGGACGTTGGTGGAGGTCTTGATGCTCTGGGAGTTGACGGCACACGCGGTCGGCTCCTCCTCCCAGCCTTCCTGTCTGCGGACTTGGCGGCGGAGGAGGGTGTTGAGCGGGTCGAAGACGCCTTCCTCCTGCCAGCGGCCGAAGTACTGGCAGACGGTGTTCCAGTGCGGGTAGTCGTGCGGAAGGTAGCGCCACGGGATCCCGGTCCGGTTCACGTAGAGGACCGCGTCCAGCAGACTGCGCAGGTCGTGATCCGGTGGCCGGCCGATTTCCAGGCCGCGGCCGCGGCGCTCGGACCGCCACGCGGTCAGGGCCGGCTCAACCAGCTCCCAACGGGCATCGGACAGGTCACTGGGATATCGGCGACGTTCAGGCACAATTTCGAGCTACCCACCCGCGATCCGGGAGGCCCAGGCGCAGACACCGGCGCCCGAAGCGCACGGCGCACACAACCCGGCGTCTTGAGATGAAACAGGAGCAGCCAGGCCAACAGGCGCCGGAATCGCGACTCGTGCACCATCACTCATGCCAGCCTCAACAGCCCCAGACAACCTGAAGCTCAAGCCAACATATAGCACCTCAAATATGGGCTAAACACCCTCTGACCCCACTCGTCAGAAGCGCGGCCCGACAGTGGGATGCGAGATCAAGGCACAGGCCGCGATCTGCAGTTGCGCTTCCCATGCCGCCTTGTCGAGCCCCAGCGTGCACTCGATGCAGCACGCGCATGGCGGGAGTAGCGCCACGAATGCTTGCTCCTCAGCGGTCTTGACCTCCATCTCCGACCACTCGTCCGATGCCAACTCGGCGAGATCCACCTCCCCGGCGGTGAATCGCGTGGCCAGCCTGCGCAGCGCGTATCGCCGGGCCAGGCGGTGATCGGGCAGAATGATCCCCAATTCTTCGAGAGCCTGCTCAAATGTGTCGCGGATGTCCCGGGGGTCCCCATGACGCGGCAGGCCGGCGAGCTCGCACAGGGTCGGCGTGTCCATTCCCATGGCAAGTGCCTGGGCAGCGGTCATCGGTAGGTCTTCCGGACACACCTGATCCGCCTGATACAGCCACGCTGCCTCCACCAGGGGCGGATAGGCGCTGCGGACAGGGCTGTCAGGTTTGGATGTGTCGTCTATCGCTACCATCGTTCATGCGATGCCAGCACGGCTCGCGAGAGCGCCTGGAAAGTTGGGCTGTCCCGGCAAACCGACCTGCGGCCGCCCCACCTCATGCTGTTGCCCCGGTGACACTCCGCGACCGCTCCCCAAGATCTGTGCCAGAACATCGTTTTCACCTATGCAGCCAGGGCAACCCTATTGGGTCCCTGTCCGGGAACTTCGAGGCACCTCACGACCCACTGGCGATCGAATGGTGCGAAGGCGGCCCAGCCGTCTGGAGCCCGGACACCGGCGGGGATTGAACGGCTCCCCCCTGCCCGTCATCACCACCACGCCCTTCCTCACATTCCCTGCGGTGAGACAGCGTCAGCCATGCTGCGATATCACCCCGGACAGCGATCCCACACCGATCTCTCACCTCCATGACAGTGAGCCCACACCCCAAACAAGGCCCCGACCAGCATCAACACCAGGCAACTCGCTGTCTCTCACACCACGGTTCCGAACCCGAGAGATCGCACTTGGGCCTGACCCGCTGTGCGACAGGCCGTCGCCACGTGGAGAGGCTGGGCGAGGGGACAGCGGGGCGAGGTGTCACAACCGCCCGCGCACTCGGGCGAAAGCGAGCGCGCTGAGCGTGAAGGAGTCCGTGATTTGGCCTTGCACGAGCATCTCCTCCAGCGTGACTCGGTCGACCGCCCGGACAGTGCTGATGCCCTCGCGCGTCGCCTCGCCGGACGGGGTGAGGCGGAACCGGGCCTCGTCGAGGCGGGCAAGGTACAGCTCGGTCCGGGTCGCCGCCATCCCACTGTCCGCCTCCATCGCACCGAGGTGAACCAGTTCGCGCACTGAACAGCCGAGTTCCTCCTCGACCTCGCGCCGGGCCGTGCTGTCTCCCTTCTCCCCTGGCTCTCCGAAGCCTCGCGGGATCTCCCAGTGCCACTGCCGGTCAGAGTGCCGGAAGTGGCGGATCAGCACGATTCGCCGGTCTTCGAGGACCGGCAGGACAGCGGCTCCGATCCCGTCGGACGTGGGGCAGATCCGGACGTAGGCTCCGGGTACTCCAGGTGGGAACAGAACGGCATCCCGGACCACGGTCACGTAACGGTCCTGGTATACGACGCCGATGTCACCGAACTCTTCCGGCAACCCCTGGGAGCGTGCGGAAGCTGCGGCAGCGTCGGCGACCTGGTTCTGAACGGCCGGGTCGAGCAGGATGCGGAACGGCGCGTCGTCGGGGTTGGTGAAAAGCTGAGGTCTGTCCTCCACCAGCTTCTGATATGCGGCAAGGCGGAGAGCCCGGCGTTCTGCAGCGCCCACAGTCCATCCTCTCTGGTGAGGCTTGCGGTGCCATCGCTGTATGGCGTACCCGGAGCGCAATCTACCCAGGGAGGCCCATCGGCATCCCCCGTGAACCGGTTCACGCCTCGCCGTGGGTACCCCCTCGTTCGGAGCCGGGCGGGATCCGGAGCAGGCGCAGCTCCGCGGAGCAGTAGGGCGTGTAGGCCAGGCCCATGACGTTGCCCTTGCCGAGCAGGTCCAGTCGCATGCGCCGGATCGCTTCTCCTGCGTCGAGGCCCCCGGGGTCGGCGAAATGACCGAAGAAGCGCTCTGCGGCCTCTGCGGCCATCTTCTGGTGCAGCATCACCTCGGTGCCGATCACTCCTGCGCTCGACGCATGGGTGAAGGCATCGACGAACGACACGAGGGCCTCGGGGGAGATTTCAGCGGTGTGGCATCCGTTGATGACAACCAGCGGAGCGGCCGACCGCCAGTGCTCCTCTCGCGGCGTCCACAAAATTTCGTCCCAGGTGGCGATCTGATGGGTGCTGATTTCGTCGTGCACGCCGATTTCGACTACCGGCCCGATGCACGGGTCGCGCTGCGACTCGCGCAGTCCGTGGCAGAAGAAGTAGACGAACTGCAGCTCCGGGGCAGCGAGAGCCGCACCGAAGCCGGCGGTGCTGGTCTGCCTGGCAGCCACCTGGACTTGGAGGTCGCGTTCGATCCGGGTGAGGTGGGCCGAGATCGCCCCGAGGTCCAGCTGGTCGTCGAGGGTCTGCCCGACGACCATGCGGGCGGCATCCCGGTACGGGATCTCGCGCCGCATCGGGATGCCCGGCCGAGCGGACGGCGGGACTTCGATGGCGTGGCGGAACCCCCAGAACCCGTAGGGGCACAGGGTGTCCACCCGATGGCCCGAGCCGTACGGACACGCGTGCGGGTAGCCTGCCTCGATGACGTCCCGCTGCCAGTGGTCGATGACCGGGCAAGGCTGGTACCAGTCGCTGTCCTCGACACCGAACGGGGGATCGTTCAGGTGCAGGTCGTAGAGGACGGGCCACGGGAAGACGTAAGTGGAGTTGCGGACCCGTGCGATCTGGATGGTGGACGGCTGGTCGTCGGCCACCGGTAGCTCCTGGTCCACCATGGCTCTGAGACTGTTGCGCAGGGTCCGGCCGAGGGTGGCCAGCCGCGCCAGATCGGAGAGGTATCGCCGCCGGTCCTTGCTGTTGTCGCCGCCGTAGGCGTTCACCTCCCCGCCTTTACCCTGGACGATGTGGGCGCTCCGCAGTCTCTGGCGGAAGAGCTCCATGGCCCGGCCGAGTTGGGCCTCGGCGGCGACGACCTTCAGTCCGCTCTGCGGGCCCGCCTTCCAGTAAATCCGGCAGGTGCCGTCGTCCGCCGCGTCGGTCAGGACGCTGAGCGTGCGGGGAGCCTGGGCGTCGAGGTCGGTGAGGGCCTCGGTGGCGGTGTAGTCCACCCAGCCGTCCAGGACCGGAACGTATGGCGCGGCCACAGGCCCCGTGCCGGTCACGATGGAGAGCTGGAAGGCCTGCAACAGGTGCCCCTGGTAGTGGACGGTCACCCGCAGGCGGCGCCTTCCAGGGATGCTCGGCGAGCGTAGTGGCAGCAAGATGTGCGGAGTCCGGTCGAACGGATGGCAGCGGTGTGGCTGCACTCCGGGCGGGCAGGAGCACGCCCATGCCTCGCCCCGGTGCGGCAGGAAGAGCGCGGCTGGGGCCTGGGCGACCTCGATGTCGTCACCGGTTGCCGCCACCTCCAGCCAGTGCCCTTCCAACGTCTGTGGAAGCAGTTCCTCCGGCACTGCTTGCGGGTGGTCGATCAGCGAGTCGGCGGCCCACTCGCCGATATGGACCCGCAGCGCGTACCAGGTGTCCGCCAGAAGCGGCTGGTACCGGTCGACGGGGGTGAAAGGGGCGTTCGGGTACACGATGTGCGTGTTGACGTATCTGGGCTGTCCGGCGGGTGCTCCGGCCGAGGACATGGTGATCAGCGGCGTTGAAGCGTCTTGAGGGCCTGGCGAGGGCTCCCTGTCTGTTCCGAGTTCGCGCCCGGCGGTGGTCTGGACCGGTCGGATGTCCGGCCACCAGTCCCCGGGCGAGGCCCGCCACCCTCCGGAGGCGCCGTAGCGGGCCCCGATGCCCGCGATGACCTGTCGGCAGAGGAGCGTCAGGGAGGCCGGCTCGGTTGCTTCCGCGGCTCGGTCCAGTTCCGCGAGCCCGGGGTGTGCGGCGGCCAGCTCGGCGCGTACGGACGGCCAGGGCAGGCGCGCGGTCGCCGCGAGCGCCCGCAAGTGTCCCTGCCAGGGCCCGACAGCGCCGTCGGCGATGTCGCGGAGCCGGTCGCGCTGCCGCGCGTCGAGGTACGGCACGGCACGGACAGCCAGCGCCGCCGCGTACCACTCGGCTTCGGTGTCCAGTGCCTCCTCGACGAGGTCGAGCGCCAGCTCGGCGCGTTCCCTGAGAGGACCGGTCCGCGGGTCGAGGTAGGGCAGCAGGTACACCGTCTCGCTGTCTTCGAGCGTGCCGTGCTGCTCCGCGCGACCGGTGAGCAGCGCGGCCAGGAGGGGGACATTGGCCAGGGGCGGGACGTCCGCGGGGGCGAAGCGGGCCAGTGCCCGTAGCTGTTCCCAGGCGTCGCCGGCCGGCACCCCGGGCGGGCTGTCGCCAGCGGCTGCGGCTGCGTTCAGGGGCTGCCGGGCGGCCATCGCTCGGTAGACCAGAATCTCGGGCCGGTCATCCGATGGGTTCAGGGCGGCGGCCGCCTCGGGGCTGAGATGACCGGCCAGCGGAGGCAGGGCTTCGACCAGTGTGGCGAGCTGCGCGGAGGCGTCGGCCCGTTCGGCCAGTGTCTCGGCGACCGCATCGGCGATGGGCGGCCACCCCGGATCGACGGTGTCGGCGAGTGCGGCCGCGGCGCGCGCCAGACTCGGCAGATCGGCCGGGTCGGCCCAACGGGCCAGCCAGGGCAGCAGGGTGGGGTGCGGCGCCTGCGGTCGCCGAGAAGGGTTGAGGAGTTCGCCGAGGTCGTGTGCGGTCATCCGGGCTTCCGATCCTTTGGGGCCTGGTCACTCGGCCACGGCCGTGGCCAGGCCCGTAAGGTGTTCGCCGACTGCGAGGGCGTTGGCGCGGACATCGGGCGCGAGGTCCTCCATCTGGAGGAGCTGTGCGTAGTCGGTGCCGCCGTGCCGGGCTGCCAGGACCAGTGCTCCGTCGTCCGCGCGCAGGGTGTCCGGAAGTAACCCCTGGAGCACGGCCAGGTGCCCTGCCCACGCCTCCCGCAGCCTGCTGGTGACCGGGCTGCTGCCCGGCGGCCGGTTCGGCAGCTCGACGGTCTGGGTGCGCTGCCTCGTGGTTTCCTCCAGGAGCGCGTTCAACCGGACGCAGCTGTCCTGCCACGACGGCCACCGGTCGTGGTCGGCGATCAGCTCCCAGTAGGTCGTGAAGAGCTGGCGCAGCGCGCTCACGGGCAGCCCAGGGAGCGTCTCGGCTGCCGTGAAGACCCCGGAGACCGTGGGGATCGCGGCCTCGGCCCGCTGCGGGCCGAGCTGGGCGGGCACAAGTCCCCGGCGGCTCCGGATCGTCTCCAGGGCCAGGGCGTTGACGTGCTTGAGCTCGTCGCGGGCGTCCACTCGTGGCACGGAGGACATGAAGCCGGCCTGGGCCCCGGCCGAGTCCGCGAGGACGGCGTTGTAGAGGGTGTCCACGAACTCGCGAATCTGTTCGTGGTTCCGCAGGTCGTCCGAGGAGGAGTTCGCGACGAGGTCGTGCGCCCAGCCCCGTTTCCCGAGATCGACGAGGCCCTGCCGGCAACTGATTTCCTGGCGGATCCTGAGCGCGATGTCGCCCGGGCAGTGCCGACGCCGGGCGAGTTCCTCCACTGTCTCGTTCTCCAGGCCGGTGAAGTGGTCGAGATAGTCGCCAAGCTGGACGTGGGCCACCCCCGAGGCGTAGCCGGCATCGCGGCGGCCGCTGTACTCCGCGAGCCGGAGCAGGATGTCGAAGCGTTCTGCCAGTTTGGGGTAGTCGCGCCCCAGCCAGGCGGGCGCGTCGGGGAGCTGTCGCGGGTCCCCCTGGTTTCTGGTCAGGACGGCTGCGAGTTCCTTGCGCGCCTCGTGGTCGTCATCGATCGGTGCCCACCCGGAGAGGCGGAACTTGGCACCCGGTTCGACCCGCAGGAACTGTCCGGCACAAGCCGACAGGAGGTTGTCGGCCCCGAACCAGGAGACGAGGACCGGGCGGGCACGGGCCAGCCTGGCCCGGGCGGTGCGGTCCTTGCCTCTGTTCAGTGCCTCGGACCGTGTCGACAGCAGCGCGTCGGCCAGCTCCAGGACGCTCACGGAGTCCATGGCGTAGGTGTTGTTGACGGCGAGCGAGTGACCGAGGAGCAGATACAGCAGCGCCTCGGTCTGGGCCTGGGCGCGGTTGGGATGGTGCTCGCGGTCGTTGGCTGTCGCTCTGGTGGAGTCGAAGGACTCCAGGAAGACCAGGGGCTGGTGCATGCAGTGCCTCCGGGACTATGAGGGTGGCTCGGCCGGTCGGGGCGCGGGAAAGAGCACCGGGTCCGCGTCAGTGGCGAGATAGAGCATGGGTACGGCGGCTGCTCCGGGTTGTCCGGTCAGCACATAGCGGTGCAGGGCGTCGGCGAAGGCCAGATCCACCGCAGCACCCTCCAGGGTGAGCGCCGTGAAGTCCTCGACCAGCGGCTGCACGGTGTGGCTGTACACCTCTGAACGCATGGCGACCACGCACGGGACGCCGAGCTCGACGAGCCGGCGGCCCAGAGCGCCCGACCGGCAGCCGACGATCACCACCAGACGTGGGCGTGCTCCGGCGATGGTCTCGGCAACCAGCTCGGTGCTCAGCGGGGGGAAGCCCCGGGAGAATCGGACCCGGTCGGGGTCGCAGTGCGCCCAGAGTTGCAGCAGGTCCACCGGGTTCGCCAGGGCGGACTCGAACTGTTCCTGTTGCTCAATGGCAACGGGCTGCGGCTCGGCCAGGCGGACGTTGCTGCGCCGGGTGCGGCGCTGCATCAGGTCGTATGCCTCGTCGACGCTTCTCAGCAGGTCGCTGCCGCCGGGGCCGCTGTGGTCGGTACCCCGGAGCACCAACATGGTGGGCCGACGGGGCCGGCCCGGACTGTTCGTGGGACTCCGTTGCGGGCGGACGGTACGCACGATCGTCACCGGCGGGCGGTTGAACCATCCCAGGGGAGCGTTCGCCGCGTGCAGGAGCTCCCAGGGCAAGTTGTCGGTCTCGCTGTCAGCGTCCAGCTCGATCCGCACGGGTCGGTCCGGGAACGGGCCCCGGGCGGCGTCCAGTGCGAGATCGAATCCCGCCTGCCACACCCGCTCGCCCACAAGACCGGCGGCGAAGACGACGCGGGAGAGGCTGTCGACGGACTGGGCGACCCGGGTATCGATTCCGCCGAACTCGCGCTTGGACAGCTGGAGGTGCGGGCCGCTCGGAAGGGCCAGGTCGTAGCCGTCGTCCGTGGCCCGGACCCGTAGCTGTACGACGCCCTCGTGACCGGCAGCCGGATCCAGTACGTCGTAGCCGACGACCCGGGTGTCGGCGGCGGCCACGATGCGCCGGTCCCCGGCCGCCACGCGCTCCGCCTGGCCCGCGGCGATGACCGGGGGCCGCCGTCCGGCGGAGTGCAGCACCACTCCCCGGTCGGGGTGGGCGACTGCGAACCGGCTCTCGTCATATCTCGCGGCCGGTCCGGATCCTGCTGGAAGGGTGGTGTTCGGATCCTGGAGGCGCCGGCCGGTCGCCAGTTCCCGCACGGTACCCGAGGGCTCGCGGACGAGCGGGCCGGTGGCCCCGAACCCCAGCAGTCGCGATCCGGCCGTCAGCGGGGCGGCGATGCCGGGGCCGCCCTCGGGTCCCCGGACCAGGATGTTGCCCCCGTCGTCAAGCGCGGCGATCGTACCGTCGGCCGCGAAACAGATGTCGGCCACGGTATTCGGCAGGCGCAGAACGTGTTGGGTGTCCCCGCAGGAGAGCACGACGGTGCTTCCCTCCGCGTGGGCGCGCTGCTCTCCGCAAGCCGCCACAGCGGTGCAGAGGGCGGTGCTCAACCGTGTTACAGCGTCAGCCGCCGCGTTCGGAGACCAGAGGAACGCCCCGACATGACTGGCGACCAGCCAGTCCCTGCCGTGGGGGACCAGGTGGTAGATCCGGCTTCCGGTCGGCCTCAGAGCGGCCTGAGCCGTGGTGGTACCGCGGCCGTCGTACTCGCGCAGGTGTCCGAGAGCGGTTCCCGCGGCGGCCCGGCCGCGTTCCGCGGTGGCCACCGCGGTAACGACGTCGCCGCCCATGAGCGCCAGCGGTACCCCGCTTACGGGTAGCTCACTCCCCGTGTGCGACAGGTCCCACTGCACCACTTCCGTTCCCCGGGTGGTGATGAGGTACCGGGAGCCGAGAAAGGCGAGGTGCTCGACCGTGTCGTCCCCCGTCAGCCTGTCCTCGGACGCCTCCTCCCCCGGCTCACCGACGAGCACCCTGTCCCGACTGGCGGAGGCGAGGCGGCCGTCGAATGACCACGCAACGGCCCGCGCGCCCAGGTGCGACCAGGCGGGCCCTTCCTCACCCAGGACGCGGACATCTCCGCCGACCGTCGCGACGGCCAGCCGTTCTCCGTCCTCGTCCCATGCGGCCGCGGCCAGCCACGTCGTAGCCGGTGACAGCGTCCGCCAGGCACCGGCCGCATCGGCACCCGGGTCTCCGGATCTCCATTCCGCTGCCGTGCCGTCACCCCAGACCGCACGGAGCGCCTCGTCTCCGCGGAAGGCCAGCGCCATGACCTGCCCGTCGGTGCCGGCCGACGCGGGCAGCGGAAGCCATCCATCCGTGCCGGGCCGGTACACCAGGACACGCCCCAACTCGTCTCCGCAGCCGACCCAGCCCCGCGGGCCGATCGCGGCGGCTGTGATGGCGGCGCGGCGCTCCAGCGCGGGAGGGGGACGGTCCATGCCGACGGTGGTGAACGTGGTGTGCTGGCCACCGGCGAACATCCAGTCGCCGCGAACGGCCAGTGCCCGCACCGGGCCCGCGTCGAGGCGGGCAAGCGTCGTCAGGCCCTCCTCGGGCGTCCACTGCTGCACTGTGCCCGACTTCGTGCCCAGGACCGCGGCCGCCCGCGTGCCGAGGATCACGTTGACGCTGCCTAAGGCGTGTCCTTCACGGCGGAACCGGCCGTCCCTGGAACGCGAGGACCAGCGCAGGCGCAGAAACGCGTCCCCCCATGCGCACAGCCAGGCCACCGCCCAGCGCTCGACATCGGGCATCCGCCATTCAACGGCGATTTCCAGGACGGCTCGGGCGATGTCCGCCGCCGTCCCGGGGCTGGGCGCGCCCGATCCCTCCACCCGCGCGCGGGCGTGGCGCAAGGCAAGCAGCAGCTCTCTACAGGCCGAGCTGTGCGGGCCGGACGGTTCCAGTGCGGTGAGGAACCCGTCCACGTCGAAGTGTGCCCCCTGCCGCGTCCAAGGAGTGGGCAGCACATCGCCCAGGGTAACTTCCATGTCGTATCCCCCGCTCCCGTGAGGCGGCGCCCGTGATGTGCGCTCCGGCAACGACTGGCTGTGGTGAAGCCCGACCCGCCTGACGGCACAGCAGAGCCGTCAGTTCCTGTCGGCCCGTGAGTGTCGGCCTCCGGTCAGGGGGTCTTGCGCCCACCGAGGAAGCCGGAGCTGGACGGTCGCCCAGGCGAAGCAGCCTCGTCGACTCCTCCGGCTGACCTCTGCGCCTCTTCAGCGGTGGACCCCGGTGCCGTGTGCTCGCGCCCGCCCAGGAAGCCATCGCGGCCGGCGACGACTTCGCGCCCCTCCAGCTTCAGGCTGACCGCCAGGTAGGAGAAGAACCCGACTCCGAGTCCGATCCCGTACGCCGCGAACAAATCTGGCTCGGCGAGCTGGGCGTTCACGACAGCACCGCCCCCGATGGCGGCGACGACCGCCGCCAGATCAGCTATCTGGGCTCCGTCTCGGGCCCTGCGCAGAGTGCGGTAGGTGATCCAGCCGACCACCAGCCCGAATACCCCGGCACCAACGAGACTGAGAACACTCACGGGCGCACCCCCTCCTACCCCCAGTGCGTCACGAGCCGTCCCCGGCCCACGACTGCCCCCGCATCGGGGTGATGTAGACCCCAACCTTCCTTACTATCATCCCACGTTCAGAACACCTGAAGGATGGTTTCGGGGACCAAGGAGGACCGAACCTTTGTCTTGCGGTGTCGTTGGGGCCGCTCCGCTCCGCTGCACACTCGGCGCGGCGAGCGGATTGAGTCTCCCCTCGTAGCGTGAAGTCCGTGACTGCAGGGGAAGTTGAGAGTCATGGCGGAGAAGGGTCGGGTGTTCACGGCTGAGTTTCGTGAGGGTCTGTACGGATCCTGACGAAACCGGGAAGCCGGTCCCCGAGGTCGCGCAGGACTTGGGGGTCAACGAGACGACGCTGGCGAGCCGGGTCTCGCGGGCCAAGCGGGCCGGCAACGGCCGGGGCGAGAGCGAGACCGATGAGCTGTCCCGGCTGCGGGCGGAGAACGCGCAGTTGAAGTAGGACAACAAGGAGCTCGGCATGGAGCGTAATGTCCTCAAACGCTGCATGGTCCTGTGGGTGAAGTAGCTGCCGCGGACCCGGCCGTCGTGGTCGGGGTGATCAGCGACCAGAGGACCGGGCACAACGTTCCGCACACCGTGGCCTGCCGCGGCTGGGCGTGAGCGAGTCATGGTTCTACAAGTGGCGGGGCCTTGACCCACCGGGCGTGAGCTGCGACGACAGCAGCTGACCGACGAGATCATGGAGATCTTCAAGGAGTCCGGCTCCATCTACGGGTCGCCGAAGATCTTCATCCTGCCGGTCCGCAAGGGCTGGCTCGTCTCGGTGAACACCGCCGCCAGGGTGATGGCCGAAGCCGGCCTGGTGGCCCGGTTGGTGAAGCACCGCAGGGGAATGACCAGGCTGGGAAAGCGGCAGGCCGCACCGGACTTCGTCCAGCGCGACTTCACCGCGCAGGAACCCGGCCTCGTCTGGGTCGGTGACAAAGAGCAGCCCGTAGGAGCAGCGTCGTCCGTTGTCGGCCCGTGGGGCGGCGGGTTCGTCGCTGCGCGTCGGCAGCGGGGGCCGCGCCGTGAATGGTGGGTGAGACCGGGTTGGCCGCCATGACGGGTGTAGCCGCTCCCATGGCCGCAGTGGCCGTGAGCAGCGATGCGATGACGATCTTCTTGAGCATGTGGAGTCCCTCCGGAGACGACATTCCGGGTATCCAACGGATCAAGGCGAGACAGGTCACCGGCGCGCCTTCGGGGGCTCTGCGGTCACGGGTATGTCCGGGAGCGTGGCCACCACGAGCGGGGTCGGCCGGCATACGCTGCCCGGCCGGGCCAATCGCCTGGCTGCAGCCGCCCACGGCACCCCGGGGAGTCGGACGTCGTTCATTCTCCGGCGACGAGGCCCGTGATGAACGTGCGGCAGCGCCCCTCGGTGACCGAGTTGATGCCGTGGATGAGCTGGGCTCCGTAGACGATGGCGGTGCCGGTACGGGCGGGCATGGTGCTGGGGCTGCCGGTGATGGTGTGGATCCAGGACGTGTCATGGTCGCCGCGGGAGATCTTGTCATGGGGCGCCATGCGGGTGAACCGCATGCCCGGCGCTTACCCGAGGTGGGGCCGTCGCCGAGCTCTCCGTCCCAAACGCCCTCACCCGGGCCGGTCTCCATGAAGAACTCGCGTCGGCGGCGTACTCGATGGTCACGCCGATCCGCGCGACATGCCGGGGAAGCTCCAGCAGGTCGGGCGCGATGCCGTCCAGGTGGCGCACCGCCCCCTAGCCCGGCCGAACTCGATGAACTGCCACGGCGACGCCCGCCGCGCCGAGGGGAACACCGGCTGGATCTCCGGGAGCTGCCGGGCGACCGCCCTGTCGAGCACCTGCTGCACTGGGGGCAGATCGCTCAACTCCTCCACCACGTAGGCGCCGGGGCCATCGTCCGGGATCGGGGTCCGCATCCGCCCGTGCTGCCACAGGGCGGCGTACCGTACGGGGCAGTCCCAGTCGGGACCGGCGGAGGCCAAGCGTCATGGTCGCGTGACAGGACTGCCACAACGGCGCAGCACGGGAACTCGGGCGGGCCACGGCGTCGTGTCCCTGCACGTGCCGGTGTGAGGCCGGCCGGGAGACACCGAGGAGCATCCCATGCAGTACTCAGCAGGCCTCCGCCGCTCGGCGGCGGCGCTCGTGGCGGCGGCCGCCGCCACCGTCCTGATGACTGGCTGCGGCCCGGCCGACGACGGGGCGGCGGGCACGCCGCCCGCCACCCCCGCCGCTTCCGTGCCGACCGCGCCGACGCCCACGGGCGGCTCCTCGACCGGTGGTGGGGGCGCTTCCTCCACCGGCGGCTCGGGCGGGACCGCGCCCACCTCCTCGGCGTCCGCCCCGGCCGGCGGTACGAAGCCCTGCACTGTCGGCGAGGTCAAGG